>NZ_LIQY01000089.1 GCF_001418495.1 Streptomyces pathocidini
CGCCGCGGACGCGGCGGGCGTCCGCAGCGTCACCTCGATCGCGGGCAGGCCCCCCGCCACCAGCGCCCGCGCCAACGGCACGGCGTCGGCGGCGTCTTCCAGGACGACGACAGGGATGACGGGGGCGAGGTCGAGCACGGAGGTCATGCGGCCATCCTGCCGACCGAGCCACGCTCCCCGCAACGCACGTTGCGCACTGTGCAACGCGTGTCTTGAGGTGGCCATCCGCGACGACCCTCGTCGACTGCCCGTGACGCCCTGGGGCTCGGCTGCCCGTGGCGCCCTCGGGTCGGCTGCTGGTGGTGCTCTGAGGCTCAGTTGCCGTTGGCGCCCTGGGGCTCGGCTGCCCGTAGGGCCTTGAGGCCTGAGGTCTGAGACCTCAATTTTTGAGGCCTGGCCCTGAGGCCTGCTCCCGAGGCCTGGGCCTGAGGTGGTCGCCTCAGTGGATCTCGGTCACCACGACGTCCAGCCGCCAGGCCTTCCCGGCCCTGGCGGGCGCCTCGGCTTCCACTACGTACCCCAACTCCCGCAGAAAATCCACGAGTTGGGCAGGCTCTGCCGGATCGGCGCCCGCGGTCAGCAGGTCCCGTACGATCCGCCCCTTGGTCGCCTTGTTGAAGTGGCTGACGACGGACCGCTTCTCGACACCGTCGACCATCCGCGAGTGCAGCACACGCACCGTCGCCGTACGCCCCGCGAGCTCGCCCTTCGGCTGCCAGGCGGCGGCGTACGCGGCGGAGCGCAGGTCGAGCACGAGCCCGTCGCCCGCCGCCTCGGGCAGGCGGTCGGCCATGGAGCCGCGCCAGTACGGGCCGAGCGCGCCGAGGGCGGGCAGCTTGACGCCCATCGAGCAGCGGTAGGACGGAATCCGGTCGGTGATCCGTACGGCACCCCACAGGCCCGAGAAGACCAGCAGTGTGCGCTCCGCGCGGCGGTGCGCGGCGGCGCCGAGGGTGGCGAGGCCGAGGGCGTCGTAGAGGACGCCGGTGTAGATCTCCCCGGCGGGGCGGGTGGGCGCGGTCCGCAGGGCGGCGTTCTTGGCGACCTCGCCGCGCAGCCCCTCGCTCAGCCCGAGCACCTCGCGCGCTTTCTCCTCGTCGGCCTCGCACAGTGCCACCAGCTCGTCCAGCACGACCTCGCGTGCGGCGCGCAGCCCGTCCAGCGACAGCCCGCCGAGGTCCAGCTGACCCCCGTCCCCTCCGACGGCCTTGCTCTCGGACGGCGGCAGCAGCACGAGCACGTGCGATCTCCTTCTCCACGGCGGCGGGGGGGCTTCTGCGGTGGTCTGCGTCGGGCCGTTAGGCGGCGGCCCCGCCGCAGCCTAACGGCCCGTGGGGCGGCCGCCTCCGCAGGGGACATCGCGTACGGGCCGGTCGAACCGGCAGGTAGCATGGTCAATACGGCAGACGAGCCGAGCGGGCGGCCGCGTCGGGGTCCTTCGGGTTCCCGCCGAGGAACGTCCGGGCTCCACAGGGCAGGGTGGTGGGTAACGCCCACCCGGGGTGACCCGCGGGACAGTGCCACAGAAAGCAGACCGCCGGGGGCCTCGGCCCTCGGTAAGGGTGAAACGGTGGTGTAAGAGACCACCAGCGTCCGGGGTGACCCGGACGGCTCGGTAAACCCCACCCGGAGCAAGGTCAAGAGGGGCCATCCTCGGATGGCCCTGCGCGGACGATCGAGGGCTGCCCGCCCGAGTCCGCGGGTAGACCGCACGAGGCCGGCGGCAACGCCGGCCCTAGATGGATGGCCGTCGCCGTGGGGCCCGCGAGGACCCCACGGAACAGAACCCGGCGTACAGCTTGGCTCGTCTGCCGCTAGGGGCCCATGGCCGGCGTTTTCGCTGGGCAGGGGTTCTTTCTTGTTGAAATCGGCCGTTGGCTGGACCCGCTCGAACCGGCAGAACCCCACCGGTCCTCTCAGATCGGGTGACCGCGATGTGCTCGTGGTTTCTGCTCTTTGCCGCTCAAGGGTCCACGTCGCGACGTTCTCAGGAACGGGCCGGCAGGAGCGGCACCAGGGCCTCGTCATCAAAGATTGCCGCCCCGGAGATCAGGGCCGGGAGCTGCTCGCTCCGCTGTGTGCGAGGTGGTGTGCGGCGAGTCCGGTGGGGTCATCCTCGGGGCAGGCGTGCGTACATGGCTGCGATGACGTCCTCCACGTCAGGCTCGCGTATCGAGAGGTCCACGAGCGGGTGGTGGGCGGCGACCGCCGCGACCACGGGTGCCGCGCTCGCGTCAGCGGGGATGGCAAGCCACTGCCGGGGGCCGTCTGTCTTCACGGTGCGGGCGCCCGGCACGGTGACCGGTGGCAGTACCCGCTCGAAGTCCACGATCAGCGTGCGCTCGCTCTCGCCGAGCGTGTGCAGGCCGTCCAGGGTTCCGTCGTACACCAGGCGTCCGTGGTCGATGACCATGACACGTCGGCACAGCTGCTCGATGTCCGTCAGATCGTGGGTGGTCAGCAGGACGGTCGTGTTGTGCTCGGCGTTGATGTCCTGCAGGAAGCCGCGGACCTTCACCTTGCTGACGGCGTCGAGTCCGATCGTCGGCTCGTCAAGGTAGAGGATGGCGGGGTCGTGCAGCAGCGCGGCGGCGATGTCACCGCGCACCCGCTGCCCGAGCGACAGCTGGCGCACGGGGGTGTCCATCAGAGCCCCGAGATCCAAAAGCTCCACGCAGCGATCGAGGTTCCTGTGGAACCGGCGGGCGGGGACGCGGTACAGACGGCGCACCAGGGTGTACGAATCGCGCAGCGGCAGGTCCCACCACAGCGTTGTGCGCTGGCCGTACACCACGCCGATGTGGTGGGCAAGCCGGATGCGCTCACGCGCGGGGTCGATCCCAGCGACCCGCAGCCGGCCGCCACTGGGCGCGAGGATCCCTGTCAGCATCTTGATGGTGGTTGACTTTCCGGCGCCGTTGGGGCCGATGTATCCCACCATCTCTCCGGGGGCGACCGTGAAGCTGATGCCGTCGACGGCCCGTACCTCCTCGCGGCTCCGCCGAAGCACTCCTGTCCTGCGGCGGAGGGTGAAGACCTTCTCGACATCCTCCAGTTCGATCCCGCCGTTGTTCTCGAAGCGGCCTCGGCCGCCGTGGTGTTGCTTGTTGCGCATGTCCTCGTCAGCTCCCTGCACTCCGATAGCCGCGCAGTCCCGCGCGCCATGCCAGTCCTGCCGCCGCGCACAGCGCCGTCGCCACGGCCGGTGCGGCGAAGGCCAGCCAGGTGGGCAGGCCCAGCGGATTGCCGCGGTCAAGGATGTAGAGCACGGGCAGCCAGTTGACGAAGGCCAGCGGGATGACGAACGTCGCGCCCCACACCACCTCCTTGGCGAAGACGGCCGGTGGGTACTGCAGCAGCGCGTTGCCGCCGTAGGTGAAGGAGTTCTGCACTTCGGCGGCATCCTGCGCGCAGAACTGGAAGGCAGCCCCGACGATGTAGACCGCTCCGAAGATCGCCGCACCGCTGATCAGCATGACGGGTACCAGGAGGATCTTCAGGGGAGTCCAGGCGACGTCGACCTGTGCCAGCGCCCAGATCAGTACCAGCGCCCCCTGGCCGATCCGGCCGATCCTGCGCAACGCGAAGCGGTCAGCCGCGACCTGCGCGAGCACTGGAGCGGGGCGCACGAGCAGCGTATTGAGCGTGCCGTCGCGCACCCGCTGCCCGAGCGAGACCATGTTCCCCAGCGTCAAGTCCGCGAGCCCGAGCGCGGTGTTCGACGTACCGTACAAGAGAGCCGCCTCGGGCAGCAGGAGACCGCCCAGCACCTCGACGTGGGAGAACATCAGCAGGATGGCCGCGAAGCTGAGGCCGCTCGCCGTGAAGCTGCCGATGGCCGTCACGAGGAACGAGGTGCGATAGGCGGCAGCTGAGCGAATCCACATGGCAGCGATCAGCCTGTAAGCGCGCAGCCCGTCCAGTGCCCTAGCCACCCTGGACCACCGTCCTTTGGGTGGCCCGCAGCTGCATCGCCCGGCCGGCCGAGAGGAGAACCAGGACCCATCCGGCCTGGAACAACAACGCCCGCCCCAGCCCGGATCCATGGTGCCGCCCGAGCAGGACGTCCGCCGGGGTCTGCAGGACCGCGGCCCAGGGCAGCAGCCGGGCCGTCTCGCCGAACGCGCCGGGAAAGACCGTCAACGGCAGCAGCATCCCGGAGAAGAACATGGTCAACAGCCCGTTGACCATGTTGACTCCTGCGCCGTCGAGTAACCAGAAGGAGCTCAGAGCGACGAGATAGCGCAGCGCGAAACTGACGACGGCGCCCAGCAGCGCCGACAGCAGGAAGGCCAGCCACATCAGGGGGGATTGGGGCAGCGCGAGCCGGAAGGCGAGGGCTCCGACCGCCAGGGGGACGACTCCGCGCGAGAGTAGGTGGAAGACAGCCCTCCCCAAGTCGCACGCGAGCCACCACAGTTGCATGTCGACCGGGCGGCTCAGGTCGATGGCGATCTCGCCGGTGCGAATGCGTTCCTGGAGCTCTTCCTGGAATCCGCCGCCCAGCAGGGCCATGGCCGCAGCCAGCGCCTGACTGATCCAGACGAAAGTCAGCGCCTGCTCCCGTCCGTAGCCTCCGAGGTTCGGACGCTCGTGCCACAAGGCCATGTACGCGTAGGCGACGATGAAGCCGAAGACGATATTGGTGAACACTCCGGCAGCGGTCGCGGCCCGGTAGGCCGTGTACCGCCGGAAGGTACTGACCGCGACGGCCACGTACAGCCGCATGACGCCCGGCAGCATGTCCCTCCCCCTCGGCTTTGTGAGTCCACCCCATCGTGGGCGGCCCCGGCACGGGAGGACAGGGCAGAAAGTCCCTAATGCCCGGACGATACGTTTACTGACACTCCGTCCCATGCCAGAAGGAGAACCGGACATGACGACACCAGCCCCCCGTACCGTCCTTCTCACCGGAGCCGCCGGAGGCGTCGGGGCCTTGCTGCGCGATCGCCTTCCGGCCTACGGGTATGCGCTGCGGCTGTTCGACATCGTGCCGGTGCCCGGTGACCCGGATGCGATCGCCGCGGATCTGCTCGACAACACGGCGCTGCGGGCCGCCGTCCGCGGCGTGGACGCCGTCGTGCACCTCGCCGGCATTTCCCAAGAGGCCCCGTTCGCGGACCTGCTGACGTCCAATATCGAAGGGACGTACCGGCTGTACGAAGCGGCGCGGGCCGAGGGCGTACAGCGCATCGTGCTGGCCTCCTCCAACCACGCCGTCGGCTTCACCCCGCGACCGGCCGCGCCCGGTGTGGCGGTCGCCACAACGACACCGTTGCGCCCGGACACCCTCTACGGGCTGTCCAAGTGCTTCGGTGAGAATCTGGCTTCCCTGTACGCCGACAAGTACGGGATCGAAACGGTCTCGCTGCGTATCGGCTCCTGTTGCCCGCGCCCCCGGACGGTGCGGATGCTGGCCACCTGGCTCAGTCCCGCGGACTGCGCCCGGCTCGTGCACGCCGCCCTCACCGCCGAAGAGATCCACCACGCGGTGGTGTACGGCATCTCCGCCAACACTCGTGCCTGGTGGGACCTTTCCGCCGGGGCCGCCCTGGGGTACACGCCGCGGGACGACGCCGAGATCTTCGCCGAGCAGTTGATCGCAGAGCTGGGCGAGCCTCTGCCGGACGACCCCGAGCGCACGCACATCGGCGGATCCTTCCTCACTGCCGAGCCCTAGTTGCACTGACCGGGCTCGGGATGAGGAGCCGTCAGAAGTGTCCAAAAGACCGATGGAATAGGGACTTTCGTCCCGGGCGTCATGATCACCCCGGGTGGCAGGGTGGGTGAACAGGCCAAAGCGCATGCAAGGGATAACCAGCCCATATGGAGCGGAAACCGTCCTCGCGTCCCGTGCGCGGCCTCGACCGGCCGGCCGTACCAGCCACCCGACCCAAGGGAGCGTGAAGTGACGTCAACGCCCGCGAGCACCCTCGTGCTGAACCCCGACGAACTGGGCCCCGATCCCGTACCCGGCATGGACCTCGCCGTAGAACTGGGCATTGACGCGCTGGAGATACGCTCCGCCGAGGGCGCCAACGCGATCCTGCTCGGCGCCGACCGGCTGCGCCGTATCCGCTCCCTGGCCGACGAACGGGAACTGCGCGTCGCCGCGCTGGCCTCGCCGCTGTGGAAGTGGTGCCTGCCGGAGGCCACGCCGGGCCGGGTCGACTCGTTCGGGTTCGCCACCCAGGTGCCGCCCGGCGAGCGGCTCGCCCATGTGGAGCGGGCGCTGGAGGCCGCCCGGATCCTCGGGGCCCCGCTGATCCGGATATTCTCCCATCTCAAGGTCGGCGGCCTCACCGAGTCCTTCGCCGAGGACCCGATGCTGCCCCGGGCGCTCGAGCTCGCCGAACAGGCCGGCGTGCGGCTGCTCATCGAGAACGAGCCGGTGTGCACCGTCGCCGACGCCCAGTCGCTGCTCACCGTCCTGGAGCGCTTCCACGACGCCGGGCTGGGGCTGTGGCTGGACCTGGGCAACCTCCACGAGGTAGGGCAGGCCGACCCCGCCACCGTCGAAGCGCTCGCCCCGTACACGCACTACGTCCACATCAAGGACTTCCGGCAGGCGGCCGACGGATCGCGCCGGTTCTGTCCGGCGGGCACCGGCAGCGTCCCGTACGACGAACTCCTGCCGCGGCTCGGCGCGCTGCGCCCGGCGCTGCCGTACGCGCTGGAGACCCATGTGCGGGACACCCCGGCCGAGGCCCTGGCGGAAGGCGCCGCATATCTGCGGGCCGCGCTGGCGAAGGTGCTGCCGTGACGCGGGTGCTGCTGATCGGCGCCGGCGAGGTCGGCGCCAAACACCTCACCGCGCTGGAGGAGATGCCGGACGTAGTGGTGTGCGCGGTGGCGGACCCGAGCCCACCGAAGGTGCGCCCGGGGGTACCGCTGCTCGCCGGATGGCGCGCCGCCCTGAGGGCCACCTCCCCCGAGCTGGTGATCGTGGCCACCCCGCCGGGCATCGCGCTCACCGCGGCTCGGGCCGCCGCCGAGACCGGCGCCACGGTGCTGGTGGAGAAGCCCGTGGTGGTCGACCCCGCAGCCCTCGTGCCCCAGGCGGGCGACGAGCGGATCTTCGTGGGGTTCCAGCCGCACTTCGCCCCGGGCCTCGCCGCCCTGTTCCGTGAGCCGCCCGCGATCCGGCACGCCGAGGTGATCCTCGCCTGCCGGCGTGACCGCGGCTACTACCGCGACTGGCGCACGCGCTACGCCACCGCCGGGGGCATCCTGCACCAGCAGGCGATCCACGGCCTGGCGCTGGCCCTGCGCCTGATGACGCCGGATCCGGTGCTCTCCTGCCGGGCCCAACTACGGCGCTGGCGCGGCTGGGCCGAGCCCGAGGACCGTATCGAGGCGGAGCTGACCTTTGCCGAGGGCCGCTCGATCGCGGTCCGCGCCCGGGTCGACGACCACGGCACGCCCCGTCACGAGGTCCTGCTGCACCTCGCCGACGGGCGTCAACTGCCCATCACCGGACGCAACTTGGAGCATGGGCTCGGTCCCGCCGCGGCCGCTCCCTCCCACCAGTCGCTGCGCCTGGCCCTGTACCGGGCCCTGACCGATGCGGCCGCCGGTGGCGCGGCGCATCCTTGCCTGTTCCCCCTCGCCGCGCTCCGGCGCCCCCTGGAGGTCATCGACCATGTCTATCGCGACGCCCACGGCAACAGCCCGGCCGGTTCTGCCGCATGAACTCGCGGTCGAGGTCGTCGAGCGCAAGGGCATCGGCCACCCCGACACCCTCGCCGACGGCATCGCCGAGCTCGCCTCGATCCGCTTCAGCCAGTACTGCCTCACCGAATTCGGCGCCGTGCTGCACCACAACCTGGACAAGGTCGCGGTGCTCGGCGGCCGGGCGGTCTTCGACGGGGCCGACGCCACGTACGACCGCCCGGTCCGTGTGATATTCGGCGGGCGCGTCACCACCTCGTTCGCCGGGCGCCCGCTGCCCGTACGCGACATCCTCGAGGACGCCGCGCGGGAGGTGATGCGCACGGCGCTGCCCGGCTGGGACGGCATCACCGTGCGGATGCGGCACGAGACCACCGACTCCTCCAAGTACGCCCACAAGTTCGCACCGCGTTCCCTGGACGACCTGCCGGAGCGGCCGCAGGCGTTCGCCAACGACACCTCCTATCTGGTGGGTTCGGCTCCCCGGACCCGGGCGGAGACCGTCGCGTTGCTGGCCGAGTCGTGGTTCAACGGCCAGGAATGGTCCGGCAGCGACATCAAGGCGCTGGTGGTCCGCGACGGCGCGGCGTGGACGGTCACCGTCTGCGTCCCCGGCCTGGCCGGGAAGCTGTCGAGCACCACCGACTACGGCGACCGGCTGCGCGCCTGCACCGACGGCCTCACCACGGCCCTGTCCGAGCGGCTGTCCGGCCCGGTGGACGTGACGGTGGCCAACAGCGTCACCGATGTCACCAAACCCCTGGGGCTGCAGTACTACACCGTGTCCGGGTCGGCCGTCGACTACGGCGAGGACGGGCTCGTCGGGCGGGGCAACGCCCGTTCCGGTCTGATCACCCCCGCTCAACAGGCGGGCAACGAAGTGCTGTTCGGCAAGAACCCGGCCTACCACGTCGGCAAGGTCGGCGGCTGGCTGGCCGACCGGGCCGCCGAGGCCGTCGCGGCGCGCTTCGGCCCCTGCCGGGTCGCGGTCATGTGGCGCGGCGGCTCCGCTTATCACAGGCCGGCTTCCCTGGAGATCGCCGCCGGAATGGACGTACCGGCGAGTGAGGCCGAGGCGATCGTGCGCGAGCAGCTCGCCCGTACCGACTGGCTCGACGACCTGGTCGAGAGGGAGTGCTACCGGCCGCGCGTCCTCCCGGTGGACACACTGCTGGCTGAGCTGGACGGCGCCCGCACCGTATGACCTCCGAGACGATCACCCTCACCACCGGACACGTCACCGCGGCCCTGGCCCTCCCCCATGGCGTGCGCCCGGCCGCGGCCGCGGCC
>NZ_LIQY01000009.1 GCF_001418495.1 Streptomyces pathocidini
ACCCACCCCCACGCCGACTCCGACGCAGACGGAGAACTCGGGCTCCCCGTCCTCGACCCCTTCGGGGAGCGACGGCTCGGGCTCAGCGAGCCCGACGGGCTGATCGGTGTCCTAGGAGACGGGTCGGCCGCAGCGCCGCCGTCCCGGGGCAGCCCCTCCTACGTCCCGGGAAGGCCCCTCCTAATGGAGGCGCCTTCCCGTAGAGGCGGCCCCAACACCCCTCCTAAGGAGCCGGATCCGCCGGGTGCGGGGCCATCGGGAGAAGCGAGGCCATACGCGCCTCGCAGAGTTCCACGAGGTGGTCGTAGGCCGCCTTGCCCATGAGCTCGGTGAGTTCGGGGCGGTACGAGACGTAGACCGGCTCCCCGGCCCCGTGCGCCGAGCGGGCGCTGGTGCACCACCAGTGGAGGTCGTGGCCGCCCGGCCCCCAGCCGCGCCGGTCGTACTCACCGATCGAGACGGCCAGGACGCGGGTGTCGTCCGGCCGGTCCACCCACTCGTACGTGCGCCGGACCGGCAGCTGCCAGCAGACGTCCGGCTTGGTCTCCAGCGGTTCCCGGCCCTCGCGCAGGGCGAGGATGTGCAGGGCGCAGCCCGCGCCGCCCTCGAAGCCGGGGCGGTTCTGGAAGATGCAGGAGCCCTTGTAGCGGCGGGTCTGGCGCTCGCCGTCGTCGTCGGTCTCCGTCCAGCCCGTGGCGTTGCCCACGCCGTGGTACTGCCAGATCTCCGGCGTCAGCCGGGCCGCGTGCCCGGCGACGCGGCGTTCGTCGTCCTCGTCGGAGAAGTGCGCGCCGAGCGTGCAGCAGCCGTCGGCGGCGCGGCCCGCCTGGATGCCCTGGCAGCCGCTGCCGAAGATGCAGGTCCAGCGGGAGGTGAGCCAGGTCAGGTCGCAGCGGAAGACCTGCTCGTCGTCGGAGGGGTCGGGAAACTCCACCCACGCGCGCGTGAAGTCCAGCCCCACCTCGTCGGTGGCCGGGGCCGCCGGCCGCTCGGCAGCGGGGTCCCCGTACGGCGACTGGGCGGGCACCGGGGACTCCTTCACACGGCGCTTCTTCGTCGCTTTGTCCTGCCTGGCTTTGTCCTGCTTGGGCTTTTTGGTCTTGGCCACGCCCCCAGAGTAAAGGGCTCCGGCCTTGTCCGGAGCCGCTCACTCGCCGCCCGGTGTCGCACCGGGGCAGTAGGTTGCTGGGTATGAGACTCGGTGTCCTCGACGTGGGATCGAATACGGTCCACCTGCTGGTGGTGGACGCGCACCCCGGCGCGCGCCCGCTGCCCGCGCACTCCCACAAGGCGGAGTTGCGCCTGGCCGAACTCCTCGACGGGGACGGGGCGATCGGCCCAGAAGGGGTGGACACCCTGACGGCCACGATCCAGGACGCCCTGGAGGCCGCCGAGGACAAGGGTGTCGAGGACGTGCTGGCGTTCGCCACCTCCGCCGTGCGCGAGGCGGCCAACGCGGACTCCGTGCTGGCCCAGGTCGCCGACAAGACCGGTGTCCGGCTCGACGTCCTCACCGGCGACGAGGAGGCGCGGCTGACCTTCCTCGCCGCCCGCCGCTGGTTCGGCTGGTCCCGCGGCAGGCTGCTCCTCCTGGACATCGGCGGCGGCTCGCTGGAGATCGCGTACGGGCTGGACGAGGAGCCCGACAAGGCGGTGTCGCTGCCGCTCGGCGCGGGCCGGCTGACCAGCGCGATGCTGCCCGGGGATCCGCCCGATCCGGTGGACCTGAGGGCGCTGCGGCGGCACGTACGGGCCCAGATCGCCCGGATTGTGGGCGAGTTCACACGCTTTGGCCCGCCGGACCACGTCGTCGCCACCTCCAAGACCTTCAAGCAGCTGGCCAGGATCGCGGGCGCCGCCCGCTCCGCCGAGGGGCTGTACGTGGAACGGCGGCTGAGCCGCAACGCCCTGGAGGAGTGGGTCCCGCGGCTGGCCGCCATGACGGCGGAGGAGCGCGCGGAGCTGCCCGGGGTGTCCGAGGGGCGGGCCCGGCAACTGCTCGCGGGGGCGCTGGTGGCCGAGGCCGCGATGGACCTGTTCGGCGTCGAGGACCTGGAGATCTGCCCCTGGGCGCTGCGCGAGGGGGTCATCCTGCGGCGCCTCGACCACCTGCCGGAGGACTGAGCGTACGCGGCCAGGGGGCCCACCGCCCGGCGGCGTCCCGGCACCCCGGCGGCGGGGCCCAATGGCCGGGCTCGGCACGCCGTACGCTGTCTCCCGTGGCTCAACCAGTGGTGCGCATCCCGGACGCGAAGGTCGCGCTGTCCACCGCCTCCGTGTACCCGGAGTCGACTGCGGTGGCCTTCGAGGTCGCCGCGCGCCTGGGCTACGACGGCGTCGAGGTCATGGTCTGGACCGACCCCGTGAGCCAGGACATCGTCGCGTTGCGCCGCCTCTCGGACTACCACGGCGTACCGATCCTGGCCGTGCACGCGCCCTGCCTGCTGGTCACCCAGCGGGTGTGGTCCACCGACCCGTGGACCAAGCTCCAGCGGGCCAGGTCCGCGGCGGAGAAGCTCGGCGCCTCCACGGTCGTCGTCCACCCGCCCTTCCGGTGGCAGCGCACCTACGCCCGGGACTTCGTCGAGGGCGTCTGGCGGATGGCGGACGAGACGGGCGTGCGGTTCGCGGTCGAGAACATGTACCCGTGGCGCTACCGCGACCGCGAGATGCTCGCCTACGCCCCCGACTGGGACGTCACCAAGGACGACTACCGGCACTTCACGATCGACCTCTCGCACACCGCCACGGCCCGCTCCGACGCCCTGGACATGGTGGACCTGATGGGCGACCGGCTTGCGCACGTCCACCTCGCGGACGGCAGTGGCTCCGGCAAGGACGAGCACCTGGTGCCGGGGCGCGGCGCGCAGCCCTGCGCCGAGCTGCTGGAGCGGCTGGCGGTGAACGGCTTCTCCGGGCATCTGGTGGTCGAGGTCAACACCCGCCGCGCGATGTCCGCGGCCGAGCGTGAGGCGGACCTCGCGGAGGCGCTGGCCTTCACGCGGCTGCACTTCGCCTCCCCGACGAGGGCGGGCAGGCCATGACGGCGACGCCAGGGGCGGTGCGGCCGTGACCGCCCTCCCCCCGCGCAGGCGCGGCCGGCCCGCCCGTACGGAGGCGGGCGCCGGTCCCGGCGCGCGCGAGCGGATCCTGGAGGCAGCCCGCGCGGAGTTCGCGGCGCGCGGCTACGACAAGGCGTCGATCCGCGGGATCGCCAAGGCCGCGGGCGTGGACCCGGCCCTCGTCCACCACTACTTCGGCACCAAGGAACAGGTCTTCGGGGCGGCGATCGAGGTGTCCTTCGAGCCCGCGATGAACGTCCCGGACGTCCTGCTGGCGGGCACGGACGAGGTCGGCGAGCGGCTGGCCCGCACGTTCTTCGGCATCTGGGAGAACCCGGCCACCCGCGCCCAGCTGGTGGCGGTCCTCCGCTCCGCGCTGACCAACGACGTGGCCGCCGCCGTCTTCCGGGGCTTCGTGCTGCGCCGGCTGCTGGAGCGGGTGGCGGGCGAGCTGAACGTGCCCGATCCGAAGTTCCGCGCCGAGCTGGCCGCCTCGCAGATGGTGGGCGTGGCGATGCTGCGGTACGTGGTGAAGGTCGAGCCGCTGGCCACGGCGGACATCGAGGACATCATCGCGCTGGTGGCGCCGACGCTTCAGCGGTATCTGACCGAGCAGTGACTGCTGCTTTCCGACCGAGCGGTGACGGCCGGTCTCCGGCCGGAGCAGTGACCGCTGGTCTCCGGCCGGAGCAGTGACCGCTGGTCTCGGGCCGGCAGTGATCGCTCGTACGCTGTTCGTACGCCGTGCCCGCTCGGTGCGGGAGGGTGGGGTGGCGGGACGGCCTGGTGGCGCTCGTGACCGACGTCCACGACCCGGCCGTGACCGAAGGCCGATCCTCGTGTCCCGTCATCCGGACAAGTTGTCCAGATCTTGGAGTCGGGGCGTAGGCTCGTAAGGAGTCATGACTGCGAGAAGGAGCGAGCGACGATGCCCGAGCTGAGGTCCCGCACTGTCACCCACGGCCGCAACATGGCGGGCGCCCGCGCCCTCATGCGGGCCTCCGGTGTAGCCGGCGAGGACATCGGCAAGCCGATCGTCGCGGTCGCCAACTCCTTCACCGAGTTCGTGCCGGGCCACACGCACCTCCAGCCGGTCGGCCGGATCGTCAGCGAGGCGGTCAAGGCGGCGGGCGCGGTGCCGCGCGAGTTCAACACGATCGCGGTGGACGACGGCATCGCCATGGGCCACGGCGGCATGCTCTACAGCCTGCCCTCCCGCGACCTGATCGCGGACAGCGTGGAGTACATGGCCGAGGCGCACTGCGCCGACGCCCTGATCTGCATCTCCAACTGCGACAAGATCACCCCGGGCATGCTGATGGCGGCCCTCCGCCTCAACATCCCCACGGTCTTCGTCTCGGGCGGGCCGATGGAGTCCGGCCGGGCCACGCTGGTCGACGGCACCGTCCGCACGCTCGACCTGGTCGACGCGATCTCGGACGCCGTCAACGACAAGATCTCCGACGCGGACATCCTCCGCATCGAGGAGAACGCCTGCCCGACCTGCGGTTCCTGTTCCGGCATGTTCACGGCCAACTCCATGAACTGCCTGACCGAGGCCATCGGCCTCTCCCTCCCCGGCAACGGCTCGGTCCTCGCCACGCACACGGCCCGCAAGGCGCTGTACGAGAACGCGGCCCGCACGGTCGTCGACATCACCCGGCGCTACTACGAGCAGGACGACGAGACCGTCCTGCCGCGCAGCGTCGCTTCCTTCGCGGCCTTCGAGAACGCCATGGCCCTCGACATCGCCATGGGAGGCTCGACCAACACGATCCTGCACCTGCTGGCCGCCGCCCAGGAGGCGGGCGTCCCGTTCGGGCTGGCGGAGATCGACGCCGTCTCGCGCCGCGTCCCCTGCCTGGCCAAGGTCGCGCCCAACGTCGCCAAGGACCGCACGTACTACATGGAGGACGTGCACCGGGCCGGTGGCATCCCCGCTCTCCTGGGCGAGCTGCACCGGGCGGGCCTGCTCAACGAGGACGTGTACTCGGTGCACAGCCCCTCCCTGGCCGACTGGCTCAAGACCTGGGACGTGCGCGGCGGTTCGCCCTCCGCCGAGGCCGTCGAGCTGTGGCACGCGGCGCCCGGCTGCGTGCGGTCCGCCGAGGCCTTCTCGCAGTCCGAGCGCTGGGAGGCCCTGGACGAGGACGCCGAGGGCGGCTGCATCCGGTCGGTCGAGCACGCGTACTCCAAGGACGGCGGCCTGGCCGTGCTCAAGGGCAACCTCGCCGAGGACGGCTGCGTGGTGAAGACCGCCGGCGTGGACGAGTCGATCTGGACCTTCGAGGGCCCGGCGGTCGTCTGCGAGTCCCAGGAGGAGGCCGTCGACAAGATCCTGGCCAAGCGGGTCAAGGACGGCGACGTGGTCGTCATCCGCTACGAGGGCCCCAAGGGCGGCCCCGGCATGCAGGAGATGCTCTACCCGACGTCCTTCCTCAAGGGCCGCGGTCTCGGCAAGACCTGCGCCCTGATCACCGACGGCCGCTTCTCCGGCGGCACTTCGGGACTCTCCATCGGCCACGCCTCCCCGGAGGCGGCGTCGGGCGGCACGATCGCCCTGGTCGAGGACGGCGACCTGATCCGCATCGACATCCCCGGCCGCACCATCGAACTCCGCGTCCCGGAGGCCGAGCTGGACGCCCGCCGCGCCGCCCTCGGCGGGACCTACGCCCCGGGGAACCGCGACCGCAAGGTCTCCCAGGCGCTGCGCGCGTACGCGGCGATGGCGACGAGCGCGGACAAGGGCGCGGTCCGGGACGTTACGAAGCTGGGCTGAACGCGCAGCCGGGCTGCAGCGGACAGCCGGGCTCAACGCGGAGCCGGGTTGAGCTGAACGCGGAGCTGGGCTGAAACGGACACATGAAAGCCGGCCTCATCTCGTACGAGGCCGGCTTTCATGTGCGGTGCGAGGGCTACTTCAGGGCGCTCATCCCCTGCCACTGCGCCCAGTCCACGTTCCAGTCGCCGAAGCCGTTGCCCGTCGCGATGGTGCCCTCGGACGAGCCGGTGACCTCGAAGACATCGCCGACGTTCAGCTCCCCGTACAGCCAGGAGGCGTCGGCGTCGCTCATCCCGATGCAGCCGGAACTGTCGTTGACCCGGCCGAACTTGCTCGCGTTCCAGGGGGCGGCGTGGGCGTACGTGCCCGAGGTGCTGAGCTTCATCGAGTAGTCGACCATCTTGTCGTAAGCGTTGCCCAGGCCGACCGTCTCGGAGCGCATCCGGATCGTGCCCTCCTTGGCCATGAGGACCATCTTCCCGTTCCAGGTCGCGTTCGCGGGGCGGCCGGCGGATATGGGAAGGGTCTTGACGGACTGGCCGTCGCGGTACAGCGTCAGCTGCTTCGCGGCGATGTCGACCTTGACGACCTGGCTGCGGCCGATCGTGAAGGAGACGTCGTAGTCCTTGGCGAAGTAGCGGCCGCCACCGCTGCTGACGCCGCTGAGGGCCGCCTTGAGGGAGACCTTGGTGCCGGGCTTCCAGTAGGTCCTGGGGCGCCAGTCGACGCGGTCGCTGCCGTCGAAGTCCTTGACCCATCCCCAGGAACCCTCGGTTCCGGCGGCGTCGACCTTCAACTGGCGCTCCACCGCGGCCTTGTCGGTCACGGGGTGGTCGAAACGGATCGAGAGCGGCTGCCCGACGCCGGCCGTCGCGCCCTCCGCGCCGGGTGCGAGCGTCAGCTTGTTGGTGTTCGCGTCCGTGGCCGCCGCGGTGGAGAAGGAAGCCTTCGAGCCGGACTTCGCGCCGTCGTCGTTCTTGGCCTGGGCCTGGACGGTGTACGTGGCGCCGGGCGCGGTCCGGCCGGCCGACCGCCATGTCGTGCCGCGGTCTGCGAGAGCCCCGGCGACCTTGTGGCCGCTGCCGTCGGTGACGGTGACCGCGGTCAGCTCACCGCCCTTGGCGGTGACGGATATCTGCCGCCCCGGCTCGACGCCCTTCGCGCCGTTGCCCGGGTCGACGGTCACCTTCGTGGGCTCGCTCGCCACGGCGGACCCCGCACCGCCCGCTCCGCCGCAGGCCGACAGCGCGAGGACGCCCGCCACGGCGAGGACGGCGGCCGGTACGGCGCGGGTGACCGATGCGCGGCGCGTGCGCGTGCGCGGGGCGGCTGAGGGTGCGTGCATGGAGCTGCCTTCCTGGGGTGCGGAGGGGACGACATCGGACAAGACGGTCGCGAGGGCGTTCCGGTTCTGGTGAGTTGAACCCAATTCGGCAACGGGGCGGCTATCCGGGGCCCGGGCGGGGCGTACGAGCGGCGTGCGGACGGCGTG
This sequence comes from Streptomyces pathocidini, assembly GCF_001418495.1. Taxonomy (GTDB): domain Bacteria; phylum Actinomycetota; class Actinomycetes; order Streptomycetales; family Streptomycetaceae; genus Streptomyces; species Streptomyces pathocidini. The sequence goes on from NZ_LIQY01000009.1 coordinate 7,337, forward strand.
CGCGGCGGGGCATGGATGGCGTGCGGGCGGCGCGCAAGCGGCGCGCGGGTCCGGGCGATAATCGACACCATGAGTGACGCGCAGCAGCCCGAGCGGCCCCAGGGCCCCCAGCCGGAACCGATCCGGTTCTTCGGCACGACCTGGGTCGACCACGACGGGAACTACGCCCTGCGCCGCGCCGCCGTCGCCGCCGGTTCACTGCTCGCCGCCGCGGCCGGCGCCGTCGTGCTGCGCTTCGCGTACCAAGGCCTGGCCATCGCCGCCGTCAGCGGCTTCGTCAGCATGCTGGTGATCGTGATGTTCGCCGCGTGCAGCGCCATGGCCTTCCGGCGTGCGTGGGACGGGTTCACGCGCCGCCGGGACCCGGGTTCGGGCGCCGACGCCTCCGCCGAGCGCTCGATGCAGAGCATCCGGATGATCGGCTTCATCGGCGTACTGCTCGCCTGGTTCTTCCGCAGTCTGGTGGAGGCCCCGGGCGAGAAGCTACACCGCGCCGAGTACGAGCGGGAGCGCGAGCTGCACGAGCGGCGCCGCGCCACCCGCGCGGGCAACCCGGCCGCCCGCGACGCCGGCAGGAAGCGCAAGCGCCGCTGACCCGGCCCGGGCGACCGGACTCCGGGCCGGCCCATCGGGGAGAGCCGGCCCATCGGGGAGAACCCGAGACGTTGCGTCGGCTCGCCTTGAGCGGCGGCCGAGCCCGCCGGAGGATCCCGCGGATATCACCGGAGAATCCCGCGGATGGAGGGGAGAGCGGATGCGGGAACCGCGCGAGATCCGTAGCTGTACGGGGGCGGTGACGGCGCGACGGCGATGCCGGTCCGCGCGCCGGTGGCGCGCGGCCGGTGTCACGACCGCCCCGGGCGCCCCTTCCCGTACAGCCAGGTGTCGAACAGCCTGCTCAGGTCCTTGCCCGAACGCTGTTCGCAGAAGGCGATGAAGTCACGGGCGTCGGCGTTCCCGTGCCGGTGCTCCGCGGGCCACTCCTTGAGGATGCGGAAGAAGGTCTTCTCGCCCACGGTGCGACGCAGTTGGTGCAGCAGCATGGCCGCCCGCTCGTAGACCGGGTCGCCCGAGATGTTCTTCGCACTGCCGGGGTCCCCGGGCGGGAACGCCCACACGGGCTCCCGCCCGCCCTTCGCGTATGCCGCGTCGAAGGCCGTCTGCGCCGACTCCTCGCCGTGCCGCTCCCGCCACAGCCACTCCGCGTACGTCGCGAAGCCCTCATTCAGCCACATGTCGCGCCAGCTCTTGGGCGTGACCGAGTCACCGAACCACTGGTGCGCCAACTCGTGCACCAGCGTGGAGTGGTCGGGCGCCCCGGGGAAGACCGGCTTCGTCTGGACCTCCAGCGCGTACCCGACGTCCTTCGGCCGATGGTCGACGACCGCTCCCGAGGACGAGAAGGGGTACGGGCCGAAAACCTCGGTCTCCCATTCCAGGATCTCCCCGATCCGGCTCAGGGGTTGATGGCTCGCCGCCGCCTCGCGGGGGTCGACAGCGACCAGCAGGGGCAGCCCGTCCGCTGTCCGTGACCGGTTGACCTGAAACCTGCCGATGGTTGCGGTCGCGAGATAGCTCGCCATCGGCTCCCCGCTGTGCCAGCGGAAGGTCGTGCGGCCGTGCCGGGTGCGCTGGTCGCGCAACTCGCCGTTGGACAGGGCGGTCCAGCCCTCCGGCACAGTGATCTCGACGTCGTACGCCGCCTTGTCGCTCGGGTGGTTGTTGCCCGGGAACCAGGTCATCGCCCCGGCGGGCTCCCCGACCACGAACGCCCCGTCATCGGTCGGCACCCACCCTTCCGTCGAGCCGTCGGGATCGGTGAGCGTCCGCGGCCGGCCGTGGTAGTCGACCGTCGTACGGAACTCGGCCCCGTCCGCCACGGGCCGCGACGGCCGGACGACCAACTTCCCGCCCTGCCGGACGACTTGGGCCTTCCGCCCCTCGACGGTCACGCTCCGGACGTTCATGCCTGCGAGATCGAGGCTGAAGCCGCGCAGGGACTGGGTGGCGCGGGCGGTGACGGTGACCGTGGCGTCCAGGCGGCGGGACGGGACGTCGTAGTCGAGCCGCAGGGCGTAGTGCGTCACGTCGTAGCCGCCGTTCCCCAACTCGGGGAAGAGCGGATCCCCGGCGCTGCGCGCTCCCGAGGCGGCCTGGCCGGAGCCGCCGCCCGTGCAGGAGGCGGCCAGGAGAGCGGCGGCGATTCCCGCCGCGGCGGACAGGCGGCGGGGGCGGGACCGGCCGGGCGGCCTCGGCAGCAAGTGGCTCACGAACCCGACCCTAGGCGCCCGCGCCACAGTCCCCCGCCTTGACTGCGCCGCCTCGGGGAGAGCATTATTCAACGCATGATGAATAAATCCCCTGGGGGCGCCGACCCCACTCTCACGGGCCTCGGCACCCAGAGCGCGCAGAGCGGCACCGGGCCGGAGGGCACCCGCCCCGTGGCCATCCGCGCCCGCGGCCTCGGCGTCGTCCGCGGCGGCCGCACCGTCCTCGACTCCCTCGACTTCGACATCCACCGCGGCCAGGTCACCGGCCTCCTCGGACCCAGCGGCTGCGGCAAGTCGACCCTGATGCGGGCCATCGCCGGAACGCAGGCCAAGGTCACCGGCACCCTCGATGTGCTCGGCCGCCCGGCCGGATCCGCCGCCCTGCGCTCCCGCCTCGGGTACGTCACCCAGGCGCCCTCCGTCTACCTGGACCTGACCGCCCGCCAGAACCTCGACTACTTCTCCTCGATCCTCGACCCGTGGCTGAACCGCTCCGACCGGCGCGCCCAGGTCGACCGGGCCCTCACCGAGGTCGACCTCACAGGCCACGCCGACGCACTCGCCGGGAACCTATCCGGCGGCCAGCTCTCCCGCGTCTCCCTGGCGGTCGCCCTGCTCGGCACCCCCGAACTCCTGGTCCTGGACGAGCCCACGGTCGGCCTCGACCCCGTACTCCGCCGCGACCTCTGGAACCTCTTCCACCGCCTCGCCGACGAGCGCGGCACCACCCTCCTCGTCTCCTCCCACGTCATGGATGAGGCCGACCGCTGCGAGCGACTGCTGCTGATGCGGTCGGGCCGGATCCTCGCCGACGACACCCCGGACGCCCTCCGCGGGCACACCCGAACCGACACGATCGAGGACGCCTTCCTCCACCTCGTGGACGCCGCGAAGCAGCAGGAAGAAGCCACCCGATGAACATCTCCCGCACCCTCGCCACCGCCCGCCGCGTCCTGCGGCAGCTCAGCCACGACCCGCGCACGATCGCCCTGCTGCTGATCGTCCCTTGCGCGCTGCTCCTGCTGCTCTACTTCGTCTTCGACGCCAGCCCACAGGCCTTCGACGGCATCGGCGCCTCCCTCCTCGGGATCTTCCCGATGGTGACGATGTTCCTGGTCACCTCGATCGCCACCCTGCGCGAGCGCACCTCGGGCACCCTGGAGCGGCTGCTCTCGATGCCCCTGGGCAAGGCCGACCTGATCCTCGGATACGCCCTGGCCTTCGGCCTGTTGGCCATCCTCCAGGCCTCCGCCGCCACCGCCCTGGCGGTCTGGGCGCTTGATCTCGACATCGCGGGCTCGGCATGGCTGCTCCTCCTCGTCGCGCTGCTGGACTCCCTGCTCGGTACGGCCCTCGGCCTGTTCGTCTCCGCGTTCGCCGCCTCCGAGTTCCAGGCGGTGCAGTTCATGCCGGCGGTGATCTTCCCGCAGATCCTGCTGTGCGGTCTGTTCGCACCCCGCGACACGATGCAGCCCGTCCTGGAGGCGATCTCGAACGTCCTGCCCATGTCGTACGCGGTCGACGGCATGAACGAGGTCCTCCACCACGCCTCCGTCTCGGGCGACTTCGTCCGCGACACCGTCATCGTTGCGGGCATCGCCCTCCTGGTCCTCACCCTGGGCGCGGCCACCCTCCGCCGCCGCACGCCCTGACGTTCACGGGCGCCGAACCGGGACCGGCCGCCGCAACCCGAAACCGATCGCCGAATCCGCAATGGATCGCCGAGCCGAAACCGATCCCCGGGCCCGCACACCGGGTCCGGGCCGGACCCGGTGTGACCACACCAGCCCCATCGCTTCGCCGTGACCACCGGTCAAGTGCCAGGATGGACCGCACAGATCCACCCCCGCGCGCCCCCGCGCGCGTCCCGCACCGGCCCCGGATGAGGTGAGCGCCACCATGACGCAGAAGGTCGCCGTACTCGGCACCGGCAAGATCGGCGAGGCCCTGCTCAGCGGCATGATTCGCGGCGGCTGGTCTCCGTCCGACCTCATGGTCACGGCCCGCCGTCCCGAACGCGCCGAGGAACTCCGCGGCCGCTACGGCGTCGAGGCCGTCGCCAACACCGAGGCCGCCAAGTCCGCCGACACGCTCATCCTCACCGTCAAGCCCCAGGACATGGGCACCCTCCTTGACGAACTCGCCCCACACGTCCCCTCCGATCGCCTGGTCATCAGTGGTGCGGCCGGCATCCCCACCGCGTACTTCGAAGAGCGCCTGGCCGCCGGAACCCCCGTCGTCCGCGTCATGACCAACACCCCCGCCCTGGTCGACGAGGCCATGTCCGTCATCTCGGCGGGAAGCCACGCCACCGCCGAACATCTCGCCCACACCGAGGAGATCTTCGGCGGGGTCGGCAAGACCCTCCGGGTCCCCGAGGCCCAACAGGACGCGGCCACCGCCCTCTCCGGCTCGGGCCCCGCGTACTTCTACTTCCTCGTCGAGGCCATGACCGATGCCGGCATCCTCCTCGGACTGCCCCGCGACAAGGCCCACGACCTGATCGTCCAGGCCGCCATCGGGGCTGCCGTCATGCTGCGCGACAGTGGCGAACACCCGGTCAAACTCCGTGAAGCGGTCACCTCCCCCGCGGGCACCACGATCAACGCCATCCGCGAACTCGAGAGCCACGGCGTACGAGCCGCCCTCATCGCCGCCCTGGAAGCCGCCCGCGACCGCAGCCGCGAACTGGCCTCAGGCAACGGCTGACACCACGGGAGCCGACGATCTCGTAAAACGGCTCAGCCCCGGGCGGTTTCGTACGGCTCAGCCCCGGCGGTGAAGCGGCACCAGCAGTCCGCCGACACCGATCATCGCCACGGCCGCGCCCCCGAGCAGGGCGACCGCGCGCTCCTCGACCCCTCCGGTCGCGGCGAGCTTCGGCGGGGCGCCGGCGCCGTCAGCGGTTGCCGTATTCCCGCCGGTCACCTGGTGTAGTCCGCCGGCCACCGGGGGCAGCCCGTCGGCCACCTGGTGCAGCTCGTCCGACAGTCGAAGGCTCGACCCCAACCGGTGCTCCAGCTCGATCACGCGCCGCCGCGCGCCCTCCCGCTGCCCGGCCTCGTCCCGAGGCGGCTTGCCCGCCTTGAGCCGGGAGACCTCTTCCAAGGCCTCGGCATTCACCCGGTCCAGCACCCGAGCCCGCAGCAACGCAGTCGACGCCTCGCAGTTCCTGATTCCCTGATGATCCGCCGTGAAGGCGAAGGCGGAGATCGCGGGCCCCGTGAGAAGCCCGGCGGCGACGGCTGCGACCACAGCGGCTCGCCCCACAGAACGTGAGAGAACGAAACGCATAGGGGCACCCCAGCTGTCAGTTGCCGGACGAAAACAGAACCGCCCAACACGCTAGAACCCACGAAACAGGCGCAAAACAGCCGAATGGCCACCTCTCCCCAGCCAAAAGAACGACCAAGTCTCAAAGCAGGCCTCAAAGCAGGCCTCAAAGAACGGCCGAGCCTCACGACGCACCCCCCTCAGCGGAGGGCGCTCCCCGTGAGCGCCCTTCCACTTCTCTTACACCGCTCGCACCCGCGAGGTTCCCAGCGCGGGCATCAGCCCGATCGCCCGATACGCCGAGTCCACCCGCGGCCGCGCCAACTGCCGGGCCCGCTCCGCCCCCGCAGCGAGCACCCCGTCCACGTACTCCGGATCCGCGCTGATCTCCGCATGCCGCTCCCGCACCGGCCGCAGCAGCTCGACCACCGCGTCGGCCGTCTCCTTCTTCAACGCGCCGTACGACCCGAACCGCCCGGCCACCTCATCGGGCCGCACGCCACCGCCCCAGCACGCCGCCAGCACATCCAGCAGATTCGAGACCCCGGGCTGCGCCTCCCGGTCGTACGCGACGACGCTTCCGCTGTCCGTCACCGCGCGCATGATCTTCCGCCGGACCACATCCGGCTCATCCAGCAGGTAGACGATGCCCGACGTCTCCGCGTGCGACTTCCCCATCTTCGACGCGGGGTCCTGGAGGTCCATGACCCGCGCGGCGACTGCCGGGGGCGTGGCCCTGGGCACGGTGAACACCTGCCCGTACCGCTCGTTGAACCGCCGCGCGAGATCCCGCGTCAGCTCGACGTGCTGCGTCTGGTCGTCCCCGACCGGCACCTCGTCCGTGCCGTACGCCAGGATGTCCGCCGCCATGAGCACCGGATAGGTAAGGAGCGAGAGCCGCACTCCGTCGCCCCCGCCCCGCTCGCGCGCGGCCTTCTCCTTGTACTGGATCATCCGCCGCATCTCGCTGTCCGTGGCCGTGCACTCCAGCAGGTACGCCAGCCGCGTGTGCTCGTCCACATGACTCTGCACGAACACGGTGCACCGTTCGGGGTCGAGCCCCGCCGCCAGCAGCAGACTCGCGGCCTGCCTGCTCAGCCGCCGTACGCGAGCGGGGTCGTGCGCCACGGTCAGCGCATGCAGATCGACGACGCAGAACAGCGCGTCGGCCCGGTGCTGGTCCTCGTCCACCCAGCGCCGCACGGCCCCGAGGTAGTTGCCCAGTGTCAGATGCCCGGTGGGCTTGATCCCGCTGAAGATCCGCGTCGTCCGCGCCATCTCGTCTCGTCTCCACAGTCTCGGGACCGCCGCGTCCTTCGGCCGACCGGGGTGAGCTGCGGAGTGCAGATACGCGAACGGCCGCCGGGAGCGGCGGCCGTACAGCTGCATGCGCTGGTCCGGGCCGCCGTCAGGCGGCCCACCAGAGAAGCGTGAGCGCATGCTTGGTCATGCCGCCGACTCTAACGCGCGTACGCGTACGAGGCACAGGTTTGAGCGGTACGAGACGGATGCGGGGCCGGTTTGGAACACCCACCGGCATCGTGTAGTGTCCTTCGAGTTGCCACGGGGCCGCGAGGTTCCGAGGGCAGCGCTTTGAGCCGCGCCGGCGGCAAACCTCTTCTTGCGTGATATCCCTTTGGGGTCGATTTTGGCGTGCCGGAATTCGATTCGGAAGACTCGATTATGAGTCTGATGGGAAATCCGCTAACGTGGCGGTCACGCCGGAAGGCGCAAGCGAAAACTCCGCTCCAACAGGGGGCTGGATCTGAAAATTCGGGCCGGAAACGGAACGGAAAACGGATCTGGTAAGGTTGGAGACACCGAAGGGAAGCCCGGAGGAAAGCCCGAGAGGGTGAGTACGAAGGAAGCGTCCGTTCCTTGAGAACTCAACAGCGTGCCAAAAGTCAACGCCAGATATGTTGATACCCCGTCTCCGGGCCGTGATGGTCTGGGGCGAGGTTCCTTTGAAAAGTCCTTCCGTTTTGG
>NZ_LIQY01000090.1 GCF_001418495.1 Streptomyces pathocidini
CGGCCGTACGGCTCGCCGGCTGCTGCACCCCCGTACCGCCGGACGCGGTCACCGGCTTCGAGGTCCGCGGCGGCGCCGTCACCGTGCACCGCACCCAGTGCGCCGCCGTAGCCCGGATGCAGGTGGCCGGGCGGCGGCCCGTGGGCGTCCGCTGGCGGGGGAGGGGCGAGGGCAGCCCAGGTGGCTGCCGCGTAACCCTCTACGCCGAGGCATTCGGCAGGCCGCAGCTGCTCGCCGACCTGACCGAGGCCATCGCCCTGGAGGGGGCGGCCGTCGTCGCCGCCTCCGTCGAGCCGCCCCGCGAACAGCGCGTCCGCCACACCTACACCCTCCAACTCCCGGACGCTGCCCGGCTGCCCGCCCTGATGCGGGCCATGCTCAAGGTGCCGGGGGTGTACGACGTCAGCCGCGCCCAGCAACCCGCCATGACCTGAGCGTTGGCCATCGGGCCCGGGAAAAGTGCGGCCCTGCGGCGGGTTTGAGATCCGTACGAAGCCCACTTTCGGGTGGGTGCGGAGCGCGGCGTCCGCATGTCGGCGGGCCGCTGCTGATAGCCGTACTGCATGATCCGACCTCCGCGTCCCATGGCCCGCAGGGCGGCCCTCTCCGCCGCCGTCATGGTCACCCTCGTCGCGGCCGGTGCGCCGTCCCCCGCCCCCCTCGGGATCGGCGACAGGCTCTTCCCGCACCTCGGAAACCCCGGCTACGACGTCCGCGCCTACGACATCGCCTTCGACTACTCCGGCAGCAACCGCGAGCCGCTCCGGGCCGTCACGTCCATCGACGCCCGCGCCACCGAGTCGCTGTCCCGTCTCAACCTCGACTTCGCCCGCGGGGAGGTCCGCTCCGTCGAGGTCAACGGAGAACCCGCCCGGTTCCGCACCGTCGGCGAGGACCTCGCCGTCACCCCGGCCGAGCCGGTCGCCGACGGCGCCCCGCTCCGGATGCGCATCGCGCACACCAGCAGCACGCGCGGGAGCGACGGCGGCTGGCTGCGGACCGAGGACGGCCTGGCCATGGCGAACCAGCCCGACGCCGCGCACCGCGTCTTTCCCTGCAACGACCACCCCTCGGACAAGGCCCGCTTCACCTTCCGGATCACCACCCCGCCGGGCCTCACCGCCGTCGCGAGCGGACTGCGGCTCTCCGGCGAAGACGCCGACCGAGGGATTTCCGGCGAAGGCACCGGCCGGGCGCCCGGCCGGAAGCCCCGCGCCGCCGACGGCAGGACCACCTGGACCTACCGCGGCGTCCACCCCATGGCCCCCGAACTGGCGCAGGTGTCCATCGGCCGGTCCGCGGTGATCGGGCGCGAGGGGCCGCACGACCTGCCCATGCGCGACGTCGTGCCCGCGGCGGACCGCGGGCGCCTGGGGCGGTGGCTCGCCAAGACTCCCGCCCAGATCTCCTGGATGGAGAGCAAAGTCGGCCCGTACCCCTTCGAAAACTACGGCGTCCTCATCGCCGCGGCTGAGACCGGCTTCGAACTCGAGACGCAGACCCTCTCGCTCTTCGAGCGAGGGCTGTTCACCGACTCCCGCTACCCGGAGCCCTACGTCGAGTCGGTCATGGTCCACGAGCTGGCCCACCAGTGGTTCGGCGACAGCGTCAGCCCCGAGCGCTGGACCGACCTGTGGCTTAACGAGGCCCACGCCACCTGGTACGAAGCCCTGTACGCCGAGGAGAAGGCGGACGTCTCGCTGACCGAGCGGATGCGCCAGGCCTACGCCAGCTCCGACGGCTGGCGGGCCGAGGGCGGGCCCCCGGCCGACCCCAAAGTCCCCGACCCCGGCTCGAAGATCAGCATCTTCCGGCCCATCGCCTACGACGGCTCGGCCCTCGTGCTCTACGCGCTGCGCGAGCGGATCGGCACCGCGGCCTTCGACCGGCTGCAGCGCGCATGGGTCACCCGGCACCGGGACAGCCACGCCTCCACCGCCGACTTCATCGCCCTGGCCTCCGAGATCTCCGGCAAGGACCAGTCCGGCTTCCTCAGGCCCTGGCTGTACGCCACGAAGACACCGCCGATGCCCGGGCACCCCGAGTGGAGGTCCGAGCGGCACGGAACCGGCATCGGAACGCTCCTCGGACCGGTTCTGCACCCCGGAAAACACAGGTGACTGCCCGCGCGGAGCGTGGGACCATTTCGGTGTCGGCGACGGGGGCGCCGGCCCGGGGAATCCTCCGGGCCCTCCCCGCGTTGACCCGATGAGAGCTCCCGACGACCTAAGGATCCAATGACCTCCTCCTCTTCTTCCCAGGACGCCCAGCGCTTCTCGGCGAGCCTCCGTGCCGACGCCCTGATGGAAGAGGACGTCGCGTGGAGCCACGAGACCGACGGGGAGCGTGACGGCGATCAGTACGACCGCTCCGACCGCGCCGCCCTGCGCCGTGTCGTCGGCCTCTCCACCGAGCTCGAGGACATCACCGAGGTCGAGTACCGGCAGCTGCGCCTGGAGCGCGTGGTGCTGGTCGGCGTCTGGACCTCCGGCACGGTGCGGGACGCGGACAACTCCCTCGCGGAGCTCGCCGCGCTCGCCGAGACCGCCGGCGCGATGGTGCTCGACGGCGTGATCCAGCGCCGCGACAAGCCGGACCCGGCCACTTACATCGGCTCGGGCAAGGCCCAGGAGCTGCGCGACATTGTGCTGGAGACCGGGGCCGACACTGTCGTCTGCGACGGTGAGCTCACCCCCGGCCAGCTCATCCACCTCGAGGACGTCGTCAAGGTCAAGGTGGTCGACCGCACCGCCCTGATCCTCGACATCTTCGCCCAGCACGCCAAGTCCCGAGAGGGCAAGGCGCAGGTCTCGCTGGCACAGATGCAGTACATGCTGCCGAGGCTGCGCGGCTGGGGTCAGTCGCTGTCCCGGCAGATGGGTGGCGGTGGCTCCGGCTCCTCGGGTGGCGGCATGGCCACGCGCGGCCCCGGTGAGACCAAGATTGAAACGGACCGGCGCCGGATCCGCGAGAAGATGGCGAAGATGCGCCGGGAGATCGCGGAGATGAAGACCGGTCGCGACATCAAGCGCCAGGAACGGCGGCGCAACAAGGTGCCGTCGGTCGCGATCGCCGGATACACCAACGCGGGCAAGTCCTCGCTCCTCAACCGGCTCACCGGCGCGGGCGTGCTGGTGGAGAACGCGCTGTTCGCCACCCTCGACCCGACCGTGCGCCGGGCCGAGACGCCCAGCGGGCGGCTCTACACCCTGGCCGACACCGTCGGCTTCGTACGGCACCTGCCGCACCACCTGGTCGAGGCCTTCCGCTCCACCATGGAGGAGGTCGGCGACGCCGACCTGATCCTGCATGTGGTGGACGGATCGCACCCCGTCCCGGAGGAGCAGCTCGCGGCCGTACGCGAGGTGATCCGCGACGTGGGCGCGGTCGACGTACCCGAGATCGTGGTGATCAACAAGGCCGACGCGGCGGATCCGCTGGTCCTCCAGCGCCTGCTGCGTATCGAGAAGCGTGCGATCGCGGTTTCCGCGCGCACCGGTCGGGGCATCGAGCGGCTGCTCGCCCTGGTCGACGCCGAGCTGCCGCGGCCGGAGGTCGTGGTCGAGGCCCTCGTGCCGTACACGCACGGGAAGCTGGTCTCGCGGGCGCACGCCGACGGCGAGGTGATCTCCGAGGAGCACACCCCGGAGGGCACCCTTCTCAAGGCGCGGGTCCACGAGGAACTGGCCGCGGAACTCCAGCCGTACGTACCGGCCGGCAGCCCCTGACCGGCCACCGCCCAAGGCCGCCGCACAGCGAGTCGAGGCCCGTTCCCACCCTTGGGTGGGGGCGGGCCTTTCCGCTGCCCGTGCCCCTTCCGGCCGGGACCCGCCGATCTCCCGGGGACCGCCAAGGATCTTCCCGCCGCCCCGTGATCCACCGCTGCCGCCGTCGTTGGTACGTACGGGGGACAGCGCGGCAGCGTTCTCCACATCCAGCAGGAGGATCGACGAAACGTGGCAGTGACCCAGCCGCCCCCGGTGGCGGCACCTCCGGTCGATTCCGCCCACGAGGGCATCCTGCGGCGCCAGGCGCTCCGCGAGTCCGTGGCCCGCACCTACGCGCGCTCGCTGCCCATCGTGCCCGTACGCGCGCGGGGGCTGACGATCGAGGGCGCCGACGGCCGCCGCTACCTCGACTGCCTCTCCGGAGCCGGATCGCTGGCGTTGGGGCACAACCACCCGGTGGTGCTCGAAGCCACCCGGTCCGTCCTCGATTCCGGGGCCCCGCTGCACGTCCTCGACCTGGCGACACCGGTCAAGGACGCCTTCACCACCGAGCTGTTCCGCACCCTCCCCCGCCAACTCGCCGACCGCGCACGGGTGCTGTTCTGCGGCCCGGCCGGGACGGACGCGGTGGAGGCGGCGCTCAAACTCGTCCGCGCCGCGACCGGCCGCACCGGACTCCTCGCCTTCACCGGCGCCTACGGGATGACCGCGGGAGCGCTGGAGGCCTCGGGCGGCGCCCAGGATGTCCGCGTGACCCGGCTGCCGTTCCCTTACGACTACCGCTGCCCGTTCGGCATCGGCGGGGAGCGAGGCGCGGAGATGTGCGCGCGCCTGGCCGAGAACCTGCTCGACGACCCCAAGTCCGGCGTTCAGACGCCGGCGGGCATGATCCTCGAACCCGTCCAGGGGGAGGGCGGCGTGATCCCGGCTCCGGACCCTTGGATGCGCCGGATGCGCGAACTCACCGCCACCCACGGCGTTCCGCTGATCGCCGACGAGGTACAGACCGGCGTCGGCCGGACCGGAACCTTCTGGGCCATGGAGCACAGCGGGGTCGTGCCGGACGTGCTGGTGCTGTCCAAGGCCATCGGCGGCAGCCTGCCGCTGGCCGTCGTCGTCTACCGCGACGACCTCGACACCTGGCCGCCCGGCACCCACGCGGGAACCTTCCGCGGCAACCAACTCGCCATGGCCGCGGGCGCTGCCACGCTCGCGTACGTACGGGAGAACGGGCTCGCCACTCGGGCCGCGGAGCTCGGCGACCGAATGCTGCGCCAACTGAGTGGACTCGCCATGGACCAGCCCTGCGTCGGGGATGTCCGCGGGCGCGGGCTCATGATCGGAGTCGAGCTCGTCGACCCCGAGGCCGGGGCGGCGGACGACGCCCTTCCCGGCAGAGGGCTGCCGGCTGCTCCAGAGATCGCCGCCGCGGTCCAGCAGGAGTGTCTGAGCCGGGGGCTGATCGTGGAACTCGGCGGCCGCCACTCCAGTGTCGTCCGGCTGCTTCCGCCGCTCACGATCACCGACGAGCAGGCGGACGCCGTCCTCGACCGCCTCAGCGAGGCGATCACGGCCGTGTCCCGCACGGCCGGAGCCGGCCGGCCCGGGCGGCAGCCCCAACGAGGCGGCAGCAGAGCCGGTTTGCCGCATCCGGTCCCGGGAACCAGCCGGTGACGACGGGCCGTCAGGGCCCCCGGCCGCGGCATGCGCCCGGCGCGCTCCACGCACTCGGGCACCGGAGCCGGACCCCTGTCGGCACGCCCGGGCTCGACGCACCCCGGCCCCGAACACAGGGCCCACCGACAAAGGAGGGAGGCGCCTCCTCCACGGCATCACCGCCTGGACCAGGGCGCCGAAGAGACCATGAACGTACGCACCGGCGGCGAGTCCGCAGCGATCACCGTCGAACCCGCCCTTCCGCGCCCGTCCGGTCTCTCCGAGACGTGCCGGACGACACTGCCGGACCCGCTCGACGACCCCGACCCACGCGCCGCCGCCGAGGCCGCGGGCACGGAGAACCTGCTGCGCTGCTGGGTGCGTGAGAACAGCACGCCACCACCGGGCGGCGACACCCTGCGCATCCCCCTCCCCGCCAGCGGGACCGCGCTGCTGGTGCCGGTCCATTACTGGTCGGCCACCGGATGCCATCGCTTCGGCGCCCCGGCTTTGGAGAGCGGGCCGCTGGACGCCCCCGCGGCAGACGCCGTCACCGTCGCCGCGCTCCTCGGCCGCGAGGCCGCACCCGCCGCGTCGGCCGGGCAGATCGAAGGCGCAGCGCGGGGCGGGGTCCCCGCCGGGGACGGCACCGACCTGGTGGGCCGTGTCGCCGACTCCGTACGCCGCACCGCCGAGTTCATCGCCGACCGCCGGGCCAGCCCCGCCGTACCGATCACCGGCGATCTCTTCCTCGACGCCGAACAGTCCCTCGTACTCGGTCATCCGCTCCACCCCACTCCCAAGAGCCGCGAAGGGCTCTCCGAAACCGAACTCCGTGCCTACTCACCCGAGTTGCGCGGCGCCTTCCCGCTACACTGGATGGCCGTGGACCGATCGGTCCTGGCCACCGACTCCGCGTGGACCGAGAGCGGTCGCTCGGTGCCCGCCGAACAGTTGCTCGCCGATCTCGCGGGCGGCGGTCTCGAACTCCCCGGCGGCGCGGCGCCGCTGCCTCTCCACCCCTGGCAGGCCCGCGAACTGTGCCACCGGCCCGAGGTCGCGGAACTCCTCGACGCCGGGCTGCTGCACGACCTCGGCCCTCATGGCGCCCCCTGGCATCCCACCTCCTCCGTACGCACCGTGCACCGGCCCGGCGCCGCCGCGATGCTCAAGCTCTCCCTCGGTCTGCGGATCACCAACTCCCGCCGCGAGAACCTCCGCAAGGAGCTCCAGCGCGGCGTCGAGGTGCACCGCCTGCTGTGCGGTGGCCTCGCCGAGCAGTGGCAGCGCGTCCACCCCCGCTTCGACATCGTCCGGGACCCGGCCTGGATCGCCGTCTCTCTGCCCGGAGGCGAGCCCGTGCCCGGACTCGACGCGGTGATCCGGCACAACCCCTTCGGCCCCGGCGACGACGTCGCCTGTGTCGCCGGCCTCACCTCGCCCCGCCCCTGGCCCGCGGACCCGGTCGCCTCGGAAATCGCGGCAACCGCGGACACGGCAGGACTGCCGAAAGCCCCCGGAGCCCTGGGTCCCGGATCCCTAGGTTCCGGAGCGCCGGGCCCCGAGGCCGCGGGGCCCGCTGCCGGCATGCGGTCCCGTCTCGCCGACGTCGTGCGCCGCCTGGCGGACCGGACCGGGCGCCCGGTCGGCGCCGTCTCCGCCGAGTGGTTCCTGCGCTATCTCGAGGCTGTGGTCCGCCCCATCCTGTGGTTCGACGGCGAAGCCGGCATCGCCCTGGAGGCGCACCAGCAGAACACGCTCGTGCTCCTCGACGCCGACGGCTGGCCGGCGGGCGGCCGCTACCGCGACAACCAGGGCTACTACTTCCGCGAGTCGCACCGGGACGCGCTCGGCCGAAGGCTGCCCGGCATCGGTGTCGAGAGCGACACGTTCGTCCCGGACGAGGTCACCGACGAGCGCTTCGCCTACTACCTCGGCATCAACAACGTCCTCGGTCTCATCGGGGCCTTCGGTGCCCAGGGGCTCGCCGACGAGCGGCTTCTCATCGCCGCGTTCCGCCGCTTCCTGAGCGAGGTCGCGACTGGTCCCGGCAGGACCTGCTCGCCACTGCCCGCCCTGCTCCTCGACTCCACCACTCTCCGCTGCAAGGCCAACCTCCTCACCCGCCTGCACGGCCTCGACGAACTCGTCGGCCCGGTCGCCGACCAGTCGGTGTACGTCACCATCTCCAACCCCCTTGCGCTACCGGCGGCATGAAGCCCGGCCCGCCCTGTCAGACCAGTGACCAGTGAGAGGAGAGCTTCGCCGTGCCGTCCACCGAATCCACTCCCGGCACCGACCCCGGAGTCGAGCCCCGAGTTCAGGCGGGATCCGACTCCAGCACCGACGACACCCTCGACCTGCACATCCCCGAGGAACTCACGGCGCTGATCGCCCAGGAGCGGGCCGCCCTCGCCGAGCCGGAGCCCTCGCGGCGGCCTGTCCGCCCCAGGTCTCCCTGGTCCGGCCCCGACCTCCTGGACTGCGTCGCCGACTGGGGCCCCGCACCCCTGAACTCGGGCTCCTTCCGGCTCGTCCCCGTTCGTCTCGACCGCGACCTGCCGCTCATCGTGCGCTGGATGAACGACCCGGCGGTGGCCGCTTTCTGGAACCTCGAAGGCCCCGACGAGGTCACCGCCGCCCACCTGCGCGCCCAACTCGACGGCGACGGACGGAGTGTGCCGTGCCTCGGCGTGCTCAACGGCACCCCGATGAGCTACTGGGAGGTGTACCGCGCCGATCTCGACCCGATCGCCCGCCACTATCCAGCGCGGCCGAACGACACCGGCCTCCATCTGCTCATCGGCGCCGTCGGCGACCGAGGCCGGGGCCTCGGCACGATCCTGCTGCGGGCCGTCTCCGATCTCGTCCTCGACCACCGGCCCTCCTCCCACCGCGTCATCGCGGAGCCCGACCTCCGCAACACCCCCTCCGTAGCGGCCTTCCTCGGCGCGGGCTTCCGCTTCCACTCCGAGGCAGACCTCCCCGACAAACGAGCGGCACTGGTGATCCGCGACCGCGCCCATCGCCACCTCCTCTGACTCACCGGTTGGCTCACCGGCGAGCCACGGAAACGGCACGTGCCGAAATCCCGCGAACTGCGCCCGCACACACCGCGCTCGCGCGACACTCACACGCACGGACCGCACTCGCACCATTCGCCCCCCTGGCTCGCTGATCCCTTCACTACTTTCCATACACCGCTCGGCCCGCCGAAGTTCCGTCCGAGGAGCCCAGACTTTGCCCCCGTCACTTCCGCCTTCCCCGTCACCGCAGCTGAGCCCCGGCGCCTGGAACCGAGCAGCCCGCCGCCTGTTCGCGAAGATGCTCGCCGAGTTCGCGTACGAGGAGGTGATCGTTCCCGAGCCGGACGCCCCGCAGCCGGGCAGCAGCCTCCCGGACGCCAACACCCCGGCCGGCGCGGCCCCGG
>NZ_LIQY01000091.1 GCF_001418495.1 Streptomyces pathocidini
GTTGGGCGGTCCTATGGGACGTGGGGTGGACGGGCGGGGGGCTTGGCCCGGGGTGATCGCGTTGGTGCTCGCAGTGGGGGTGTCGGTCGCGCTGTGCGTGTCGCTGATCGTCGTCTCGCTGTCGAAGCAGCCTGTTTCGCAGCAGTTCGCCGGGGTGCTGTCGGCGCTCTCCGGGGCGACCGTGGGGGCGCTCGCCACATACCTCGGCGGCGCCGCCGGTGAGGGGCGGCGCCGCCGAGGTGACGAGGTTGCCGAGGGCCGTCGAGGGGGCGAAGGGGCCGAGCAGCGTGGGGGTTAGGGACCCTCTCGGTGGTCCCCAACCCCCGCTGTCTCAGGCGCGCTTGCCGAATTCGGCCGTTGCTCGGGTCCAGGCCGTTGCCTGGTCGCTGAGGGTGAAGCCCAGGCCGGGGCGGGAGGGGACGTGCATGCGGCCGTCGCGGGTTTCCAGGTGTTCGTTGAAGAGTGGGTCGAGCCAGTCGAAGTGCTCGACCCACGGTTCGTGCGGGTAGGCCGCCGCCAGGTGGAGGTGGATCTCCATGGCGAAGTGGGGCGCGAGTTGGAGGTGCGCCTGGTCGGCGAGGGTGGCCAGCTTCAGGAACTGGGTGATGCCGCCGATGCGTGGGGCGTCGGGCTGGATGAAGTCCGCCGCCTCGTTTTTGATCAGCTCCCAGTGTTCCCCGACGCTGGCCAGCATTTCGCCGGTGGCGACGGGGGTGTCCAGCGAACGGGCCAGGGCGGCGTGGCCCTGGACGTCATACGCGTCGAGGGGTTCCTCGATCCAGACCAGGTTGAACCGCTCCATGGTGCGGCCCATGCGCTGGGCCGTCGGCCGGTCCCACTGCTGGTTGGCATCCACCATGAGCGGGACGTCGTCCCCGAGGTGCTCGCGGACGGCCGTCAGGCGGCGCAGGTCGGCCGCGGTGTCCGGCTGCCCCACCTTGATCTTGATGCCGCTGATGCCCGCTGCCAGCGACTTCGAGGAGTTCTCCAGGACCTCCTCGATCGGGGTGTGCAGGAAGCCGCCCGAGGTGTTGTAGCACTGCACCGAGTCGCGGTGCGCGCCCAGCAGTTTGGCCAGCGGCAGGCCCGCGCGCTTGGCCTTCAGGTCCCACAGCGCGATGTCGAACGCGGCGATGGCCTGTGTGGACAGGCCGCTGCGGCCCACGGAAGCGCCCGCCCAGCACAGCTTGGTCCAGAGCTTTGCGATGTCGCTCGGGTCCTCCCCGAGCAGCACCGGCGCGATCTCCTTGGCGTGCTCGAACTGGCCCGGGCCGCCGGCCCGCTTGGAGTAGCTGAAGCCGATGCCCTCGTGGCCGTTCTCGGTGCCGATCTCGGCGAAGAGGAACGCGACCTCCGTCATCGGCCGCTGCCGCCCGGTCAGCACCTTCGCGTCGCTGATCGGGGTCGCCAACGGCAGGTGGATCGCGTGGAGTCTGATCCAGGCGATCCGGTCGAGGGTCGCCTCGCCGGGCGCCGCGGCGGCCGCGAGTCCTTGGGTCTTCGTCGTCACTGGGTTCCTCCCACCTTCTTGACCAGCTCCGCCAGTTCCGCCAGCTCGGTCTCGTCCAGGTCTGTCAGCGGCGGCCGCACCGGCCCCGCCGGGTGGCCGGTGACCTTCAGACCGGCCTTGATGATGCTCACCGCGTACCCCGCCTTGCGGGAGCGCAGGTCGCAGTACGGGATCACGAACTCGTTCAGTCCGCGGTGCACGCGCTCGCGGTCGCGGGAGCGCACCGCGTCGTAGAAGTCGAGGGCGAACTCGGGGAGGAAGTTGAAGATCGCCGAGGAGTAGGTCGTGACGCCCATCTCCAGGTAGGGGAGCGCGAACATCTCGGCTGTCGGCAGGCCGCCGACGTAGGTGAGGCGGTCGCCCAGGCGGGCGTGGATGCGCGTCATCAGCTCGATGTCGCCCACGCCGTCCTTGAATCCGACGAAGTTCGGGCAGGTGGCGGCGAGTTCGGCGACCGTCGTGTCCTGGTAGACCGCGTTCGCCCGGCTGTAGACGATCACGCCGAGGCGGGTGGCCGCGCAGACCGCGCGGACGTGGGCGGCCAGGCCCTCCTGCGAGGTCTCGGTGAGGTATGGCGGGAACAGCAGGATGCCGTGGGCGCCCGCGGCCTCGGCCCGGCGGGCCAGCTCGACGGCGGTGGCCGTGCCGAGGCCGGCCGGGGCGATGACCGGGGTGCCGGCGGGGGCCTCGGCCACCGCTGCGCGCACCACGCGGTCGATCTCGTCGACGGTCAGCGAGAAGAACTCGCCCGTCCCGCCCGCCGCGAACAGGCCGGCCACCGGGAACCGGCCGAGCCGGGCGATGTGCCGGCGGTACGCGGTCTCGTCGAAGGAGAGGTCCTCCGTCAGGTGCGTCACGGGGAAGGACAGCAGTCCGGCGCCCAACTGCCGGGCTGTTTCGGCGGGTTCTGCGGGCGAGTGCTGATCCATCGGGCTCCTCTTCTGTACGCTCCCGGGCCGTTTCCACGTCCACTCCCGGGCCGCCGGCGCCTAACGGCCCACCGGCACACCACGTCTCGTACCGAAGAGGTTAGGATCGCCGATTGATGCACGTCCAACACTAATTTTGCATCCATTGATACTTGCTCGGCATAGAAGCCAGGTGGTGCCCGTGTTCACCCTCACCCAGCTCACCAACTTCGTTGCCGTGGCGGAGGAGTTGCACTTCGGCCGGGCCGCCGAGCGGCTGCGGATGACCCAGCCGCCGCTGAGCCGCCAGATCCAGCTGCTGGAGAACGGGCTGCAGGTCAGGCTGTTCGACCGGACGAACCGTACGGTCCGGCTGACCCCGGCCGGGCGGGCCTTCCTGGGGGAGGCGCGGCGGCTGCTCAAGCAGGCCGAGCACGCGACCCTGTCCGTACGGCAGTTCTCGGCGGGCGAGGTCGGCACGATCGCGATCGGCTTCACCGCGGCCAGCGCGTACGCCCAGTTGGGGCGGTTGCTGGAGACGGCGTCCTCGGCGCTGCCCGGGGTCGAGGTAGTGCTGCGGGAGATGGTGACCCGGGACCAGCTGGAGGCGCTGAGCGAGGGCAGCCTTGATCTCGGCCTGGTCCGGCCGCCCGTGCCCGACGCCGAGCTGGACTCCCGTACGGTGCTGCGCGAGCCGCTGCTGGCCGCGCTGCCGGAGGGGCATCCGCTCGCGAGGCGGGAGGGACCGCTGAGCCTGGCCGACTTCGACGGGGAGCGGCTGATCATGTACTCGCCGACAGAGGCGCGGTACTTCCACGACCTGCTGATCTCGGTCTTCCGCGCGGCGGGCGTCGTACCCGTCTACGCCCAGTACCTCAGCCAGGTGCACAGCATCCTCGCGCTGGTGGGCGGGGGCTGGGGGGCCGCGCTGGTGCCGGAGGCGGCGGCCCAACTGCGGTACGCGGGACTGCGGTTCAAGGAGGTCGAGCTGCCGGAGCCGCGGCCGGTGGAGTTGAACCTGGCATGGCGCGGAAGCAACGACAACCCCGCGCTGCACGCGTTCCTGGACCGGCTGTAGGGCCCGCCGCCGCATAGGCCCCGGCGCGGGTGCCGCATAGGATCCGCACATGACCACCGAGCAGCCCGCGCGCCCGCTCCCCAGCGGGCCCGGGCTGCTGGTGCTCCCGGCGCGGTACACGGCCTCCGGCGCCCTCCTCGCGCAGGCCGCCGAGGCGCGCGGCATGGTCGCCGAGCAGCTGCCGCCCTGCCGTACGGTCCCCGAGTGGGCACCCGCCGCGGGACCCGCGCACCTCTACGGCGGGCCGCAGTTCGCCGCCGCCGTCGCCCCCCGGCTGGGGCTGCGGCTGCTGGCCCCCACCCCCGACTGGCCGGTTCACCTGCCGCACACCTTCACCGGCCGGACGGTGCGACGGATGGTCCTCGCCGAGGCCCGCGCGCTGCGGGAGCCGTTCTTCGCCAAGCCGCGGCCTCCGGCGGAGGGCACGTTCCCCGCGGACGTGTACGGGTCCGGGGACCGGCTGCCGGCGGACCTGCCGGGGGGCCTCCCGGCGCAGGTGAGCGAAGTCGTCGCGTTCGGCGCGGAGTTCCGGCTCTTCCTGCTCGACGGCGCCGTCCGCACCGGCAGCCGCTACGCCACCCTCGGCCGCCTGGACCCGGCGCCCCTCGGGGGCTGCCCCGAACTCGCCGGCGTGCTGGGGTTCGCCGGCGATCTGGTGGACGCCATAGGCCACACTCTGCCGCGCGCCTGTGTTCTGGACGTGGGCGAACTGCTCGGCCCGGGCAGGCGGCGCGGGCGCTGGGCGGTGGTCGCGGCCGGGGCCGCCTGGTCGGGCCACCTCTACGCGTCGGAGCCGGACCGCGCGCTGGACGTCGTCCTGGCCTCGACGGAACCGGCTTCGGGCGCCTGACGGGACCGGCTCGGGCGTCTGATGGGGCCGGCTCAGGCTTTGACGGAACCGGCTTCGGGCGCCGGACGGGACCCGCTCAGCGGGCCCGGCCAGGGCCGTTCGCCCGGCCCGTTCCCGTCCCGCACCACTCCACGAACGCCCCCGCCACCTCCCGTACGCCCGGCACGCGCGCCATGCTCAACGCCTCGCCCGCGCGCGCCAGTACGGGCCGGATCCGCTCGGCGGCCGCTCGGCAGTCGGCGGGCGCGGGGGCCTCGCCGAGGGTGAGGGCGGCGCGGATGACGTCGGTGTAGACGGACTGGGCGCGCTTGTAGTCGCGGTAGAGGGGGAGGTCCCGCTCCCAGCCGTTGAGGCAGTCGGGCCGGTTGGCGGCGACCGCCCGCCGCCAGCAGTCGATGGCGGCGGCCTCGTCCCGGGGGGTGGGGTAGTCCATCAGGTGCAGATGGGTGGCCAGGTCGTAGAGCGGGTCACCGGCCATGGCCAGCTCCCAGTCGATGGTCCACAGCCGGCCGTCAGGGGCGACGACGAGGTTCTCCCGGTGCAGGTCCCCGTGGAGCAGGCAGAAGGGGCGCTCGGCGAGCCCGTGCCGTTCCGCCCGCTCCCGCAGCCACGGCAGGGCGTCGATGGGGACGCCGAGCGCGGCGAAGAGGCCGCCGTACCGGTCGCTGTGGCGCAGCAGCACCTGGTGCTCGGTGAAGTGGATCAGGCGGTGGAGGAAGCCGGTGGTGTCGCCGTCGGCGGGCCGGTCGCGGGCCTCGCAGGTGCGCTCGAGGGACAGCTCGCCCGGCTTGATCGCGATCAACTGCTCGAAGAGTTCGGCCAATTGGGTGAGGTACGTCTCCGGGACCGAGGTTTTCGCCGGGTGCCGGGCGGCGAGGGTCTCGCCCTCGATGAAGCCGTGGACGGGGAAGCCCTGGCTCATGTCCACCACGGGGACGCGCCGCACCCGCCCGGCCAGGGCGGCCAGCAGCAGGTCCTCGTCGGCGAAGCAGCGCCGGTCGAACCAGAGCAGCCCGGGGCGCGGCTCGCGCAGCTTGGCCCGGCGGAAGGCGCTGTTCAGCGGGGAGTCCGGGGGCAGTGGGACCGCGTACGCCTCGTGGTGGTAGCCCTGGAGGGGGCCTGCCACTTCCTGGTCCGCGGTCAGCCACGTGGCCTTCCGCAGGAGCGGTGGGGGTGCGGCCGGGGCTGTCATGGTCAGTGGTGCTCTCGGGGACGGTGTTCGGTGGGCGCCGGGTCGGGCGCGGGTCGGGCGCGGTTGCTGAAGCGTAGTCCTCCCCGCCGGTCAGCGCGCGGCTTCCGCGCGGGCGGCCTCCAGTACGGGTTCCAGCGAGTCGACCACGAGCGACGCTCCCGCCGCGTACAGCGCGTCCTCGCGCCGCTCGTCGTGGGCGTAGCCGAGGAACTGGGCGCCGGCGCTGCGGGCCGCGACGGCGTCGGCCCGCGTGTCGCCGATCATCAGGGACTCCTGGGGCGGGTGGCCCAGGGAGCGCAGGGCCCGGGTGAGGCAGTCGGGGTGCGGCTTGAGGAGCGCGGGGTCGTCCGTACGGCCGTGTATGTGCGGGCCGAAGCAGTCGCTCAGGCCGCGCGAGGCGAGGTAACGGGCGGCGGCGCGGGGCGAGTTGTTGGTCGTGACGGCCACCCGCCGCTCGACCGCGACGAGGGTGCGGATCAGCGGGTCGGCGTACGGGGTCGGTCGCGCGCCGGCCGTGGCCAGCTCCTCCTCCTCGGTGAGCCGGTGCTCCAGCGCCCGCACCAGCTCGCTGCCGGGGTGGGCGGCGCCGACGGCTCGCAGCACGTCCTGGGGATCGGCGGTGCCGGTCAGCGCGGCCACCAGCGTGCGGTGGCCCTGGTCGGTGAGCCAGCCCTTGAGGCGCTGGGCGATGCCCGCCGAGGGGTGGGCGGCGAAGAGTCGGCAGATCGGCCCGTCGAAGTCGAAGAGCACGCACCGGGTGCCCGCGATCAGTCTTCTGAGCGTCATGGTGGCGCCGGTGTCCCCCGAGGGCAGTTCCGATCGTGTCGCGTCGCGAGTCATTCCGTGAGTGTCAGGTCTGAAGTGATGGTTTCCCAGAGGGCGTTGAACCACAGCTGTGATTGCTCCACAAATGTGGTGTCACGTGGAGCGCCGTCCTTCGCGGCCTCGGCTTTCCGGAACGGAAACAGGATCGACTGCATGCCGAGCGCGTCGAACATCTCGACCGGTTCGTCCTCGATCTCCTCCTCGCGCTGGGTGATCATGTAGTAACCGAACAGCGCCTCCTGGTTGTTGAGGATGTACATCTTCACGGGCGGGGTGAACGGCAGTGCCCGGAACGACACCGAGACGTCGGCTCCGGACGGCGCGCTGCGCAGCGAGTACAGGAAGGTGCGCAGCGCCTTGCCCTGGAAGTCGCGCTGGCCGAGCCAGCGCCGGTGCGGCCGGTCGTCGCTGTGGTCGCCCACCGGGATGGGGAACGCGAGGTTGATGTCCCGGCTGGGCAGCAGCACGCGCACCTCCACGCTCCGTGGGGTGAGCTGGCCCGCGTGCACCCGCCGGATCGGCTCGGTCAGCGCTATCGACAGCGTCTCGGCCGTCAGGCACAGGGCGTCGATCTGCACGTGCGGGGCCGTGAACGCCTTGGCCACATGGGCCGCGAGCCCCACGGTGGCGGGCTCGGGCGGCGAGGGCTCCGATGGTCCGCTACGGGTCTCGGCGACGGTCGCGGGGGCGCCGCGGGAGGCGTTGGTGATCAGCCGCTCGTCCTTGAGCGTCTCCAGCGCCTGCCGGATCACACTGCGCTCGACCCCGAACTCGTCGGCCAACTTCGCCTGGGTCGGCATCTTGGCGCCCGGTCGCAGCTCGCCCGAGAGGATGCGCGCGCGCAGGGCGTCGGCGACCAGTTGATGCGGTCTCGCCTGACCGTTGAGGGCGGTGCTCTCGTGGTTCACGGTCAAACGGTACAACCAGCCTGCCATCTTGGGGCAGTTGTCGGTCAACAGTTTCTGGTTGGCGCCAACTGGGCAGAACCGGAATGGAGTTGGTTGCCAACTTAGTCAAAGATGGTGACTTTCTTGCGGGAGTTGGCTGGCTCGTGGAGTCGGCCGGCTCGTGGGATTGGCCGGAGAGGTCGGCCAGTGGGCTCCCGCATCCGCTCGCCCCGTCATCCCCAGGGAGGGACCGCCATGCACGAAACACAGCTCGCGCCAGTTGTCGCCTTCCTCTTTGCCGTCGCCGTCGTCGGCTTCGAGCAGATCGTGCAGTGGCGCTTCGGCGCCATGGGCATCGTCGGAATCTCCCTGTTGGCCACCGGCGTCAAGGCCAGGAACGTCACCTGCGCCTGCATCGGGGCGCTCGTGCTCGCCCTGTTGGTTATGTAACGGGCACGAGGCCGATAAGCCGTTAGGACATGTCGGAGCACCACGGGCGGCGGGCCGTCCTGAACAGGACCTCCACCGCCTGCGCCCTTGCCGCCGGCGCCCGGGGCACGTCCAGCATGCAGGCTTCCCTTCAGGCCAGCAGGTCGTCGACCTGGGCCTCGCCCGCGCGGTAGCGGCGGGCGATCTCCGCGCTGCACTCGTCGGCCGTCTTCTGCAGCTGCTGGCGCCGCCGCGAGACCTGCTGCTCGCCGCGTGCCAGTCGCCCCAGCGCGCCCAGCAACTCCTCGTCCGTGCGCGACTCCAGGTCCGACAGCTCGACTTCGGCCAGCATCTCGTCGGCCAGCTTCCGGTAGACCTCGCTGTGCGGGGTGCCGAGCGTGACGTGCCGGGCCGAGCGGCCCAGGGACGGGCCGTCCGCGAGGATCTCGTGCAGCCGGTCCACGACCGGGGTCTCGGGGGCCGCGCGCCGGGCCCGCTCCGCGCTGAGGATGTCGATCCGGCCCTGCAACAGCCGCCGTACGTAGCTGAGATCGGCCTCCTCCTGCTGCGACTCGCGGCGCAGCGAACGGAGTTCGGGTAGCCGCAGCGCGCGCAGGTCGTGCTGCGGGGTGTCCGGCAGTGCCATGGAGGATCTGCGCTGCGAGGGCGGGCGGCAGCCGGAGCCCGCGGGGCTTTCGGCGTCCGCGGCGCTCAAGGCGGCACCCGCACCCTCGGTGTTGGTGGTGCCCGTGGTGCTGGTGGTGTCGCCGGGTGTGCTGGTGCCGGGTGTACTCATGCGTCATCCGTCCCCTCGGTCGGTGCGGAGCCAGGTCTCGCCGACGTGCGCACCGCTTCCCGCATCGTGCCACTGTCGGTGGTGCACGTGCAGCGGCACCGCACGCGACAGGACCCGTACGGACGCAGGGCATCATGGTCCGTATGCGTGCAGTGGTGCAGAGAGTGAACGGGGCGAGCGTCGTCGTGGACGGCGAAACCGTCGGTGAGATCGTCGGCCAAGGGCTGTGTGTGCTGGTCGGGGTCACGCACGAGGACACCGCGGACAAAGCGGCCCAACTGGCCCGCAAGCTCTGGTCGGTGCGGATCCTGGAGGGGGAGAAGTCCTGTTCCGACCTCGATGCACCCCTGCTGGTGATTTCGCAGTTCACTCTCTACGGTGACGCCCGCAAGGGCCGCAGGCCCACCTGGCACGCCGCCGCGCCCGGTGAGATCGCCGAACCGCTCGTCGACGAGGTCGTCAAGCGGCTGCGTGAACTCGGCGCCCGTGTGGAGACGGGCCGGTTCGCCGCGGACATGAAGGTCTCGCTGACGAACGACGGCCCGTTCACGGTGATCGTCGAGGTCTGACGCCCGCGGTCCAGCCCTCGGGCTAGGGCTCTACGACGACTTCCTGGGCCGCCGCCGTGGCGTCCGCGATCAGGCGGGCGTCCACGGAGACGTTCCGCTTCACCAGCGCCAGTGCGATCGGGCCGAGTTCGTGGTGGCGGGCGGAGGTCGTCACGAAGCCGAGCTGGCGGCCCTCCTCGCCGTCCTCGGCCAGCCGCACCGGCGCCCCGTGCCCCGGCAGCTTGACCTCGCTGCCGTCCAGGTGCAGGAAGACCAGGCGGCGCGGCGGCTTCCCCAGGTTGTGGACGCGGGCCACGGTCTCCTGGCCGCGGTAGCAGCCCTTCTGGAGATGGACGGCCGTGTCCAGCCAGCCCAGTTCGTGCGGGATGGTCCGGTGGTCGGTCTCCAGGCCGAGCCGCGGCCGGTGCGCCTCGACGCGCAGCGCCTCCAGCGCCATGACCCCGATCGCCGGGCCACTGGCCTCGGCGAAGGACTCCAGGTCCTTGCGCGGCAGGAAGAGGTCCCGGCCGTGCGGGGTCTCGCGTACGACGACGCTCTCCGGCGTCTCGGCGATGGAGCCCGCTGGCAGGTGCGCCACCGCGTAGTCCTCGGTCGCGTCCCGCACCTCGACCCGGTAGAAGAACTTCATGCTCTCCAGATACGCGATGAGCTCGCCCTGTGTGCCCGGCTCCACATGGGCCCAGGTGGTCTCGCCGTCGTCGACCAGGTAGAGCGCGTGCTCGATGTGGCCGTGCGCGGAGAGCACCAGCGCCTCGGTGGCCTGCCCCGGCGGCAGCTCGCTGACGTGCTGGGTGATCAGCAGGTGCAGCCAGCTCAGCCGGTCGGGCCCGGTGACGGTGACCACGCCGCGGTGCGAGAGGTCCACGAAGCCGGTGCCGTCGGCGAGCGCGCGCTGCTCGCGGAACAGGTCACCGTAGTGCGCGGCGACGCCTTCGTCGGGGGCCTCGGCGGGCACGGCGCCGGGCAGCGAAAGCAGGGGGCTCGCGTTGGGATGCAGCATGGAGACAAGCCTACGATCCGCCGGCCGCGGCGCCCTTGGCCTCGCCTTCCTTCACCCGGGCGGTGCAGTCGCGGCACCGCCCGAAGATCGCGAAGTGCTTCATGTCGGTGTCGAAGCCGAAGGTCTCGCGCAGCCGCTCGGTGAACTCCGCGGCCACCGACACATCTGCCTCGATCACCTCCGAGCAGTCCCGGCACACCAGATGGAGGTGGTGGTGGCGGTCGGCGAGGTGGTACGTGGGTGCACCGTGCCCGAGGTGCGCGTGGCTGACGAGGCCGAGCTCCTCCAGGAGTTCCAGGGTCCGGTAGACGGTGGAGATGTTCACGCCGCCCGCGGTGCGCCGGACCTCGGTGAGGATCTCGTCGGGGGTGGCGTGCTCCAGTTCGTCCACCGCCTCCAGGACGAGCTGGCGCTGCGGGGTCAGCCGGTACCCGCGCTTCCTGAGGTCGCTCTGCCAGTCGGTGGTCACCACACGCTCAGTGTAGGAGGAGCCGGGAGTGTGCCGAGGCCCCGCGGGACGGGGAACGCCCGGCGGGGCCTGGGAAGGCGGGGGCCTTCGTGAGGCGGCGACCCATTTGAGGTGGGGGCCTACTTGAAGAACGCGATGCCGTCGTCCGGCAGGTCCTTGAGGTCCTTGGCCCACTCGCTCGGGTCCACGACCTTCTTCAGGTGCGCCGACATGTACGGCCGCAGCTCGACGTCCGGGGTGGCCTTCTCGCCGACCCACATCAGGTCGCTGTTGACGTACCCGTAGAGCCGCTTGCCGCCCGAGTACGGGCCGGAGGCCGCGGTGCGGGCCACGGCGTCGGTGGCCAGCTCGATCTGCGGCTTCTTGTCGGCCAGCTCGCCGTACCAGACCTCGACGACGCCCTGGTCGCGGACCATGACGACCTCGACCTTGCGGTCCTTGTCGATCCGCCAGTAGCCGGCCTCGGACTCCAGCGGCCGGACCTTCCGGCCCTCCCCGTCCAGCACCCAGGTGCGCGAGACGTACTCCAGGAAGTCCCGGCCGTCGTGGGTGAAGGTCACCTCCTGGCCGAAGTTGCACTTCTCGGCGCCGGGGCCCCCGTCCCCTTCGTAGAGAGGGGCGAAGACTCCCGCGCCCTCCCAGTTGCCGAGGAGGAAGGCGAGGGGCACGAGGTCCGGATTGAGGTCGGACGGGATCTCGATCATGAGCTCAGGCGATCTGTAGTCGGCGGGCGGCGGTACGGGCGGCGGCGGTACGGGTCAGCGCTGTCCCTGGAACAGCTTCTTCACGGTCAGCCCGGCGAACGCGACGACGCCGACGCAGACCAGGACCAGCAGGGCGGTGAAGAATGCCTCAAGCACGAGCGCGCTCCTCGGACGGAGTGAGGGTGTTGCATACGGACCTCGCCCGAGTCTAGTCGGCCCCTCGCGGGAGCGGCGCCGCGGGCATGGCAGGGACGCCCCGGGCCTAGAGTTGGCGCATGGCGAAGAAGCTTGTGATCAAGGTGACGGCCGGGGAGGACGCGCCCGAGCGGTGCTCGCAGGCGTTCACCGTGGCCGCGGTCGCGGTGGCCAGCGGGGTCGAGGTCTCGCTGTGGCTGACCGGCGAGTCGGCGTGGTTCGCGCTGCCGGGGCGGGCGGCCGAGTTCGAGCTGCCGCACGCGGCGCCGCTGCCGGATCTGCTGGAGTCGGTGCTGGCGGGCGGCCAGGTCACGCTGTGCACGCAGTGCGCGGCGCGGCGGGAGATCACGGAGAAGGACGTGATCGACGGGGTGCGGATCGCGGGCGCCCAGGTCTTCGTCAGCGAGGCCGTGGGAGAGGGCGCGCAGGCGCTGGTCTACTGACGGGACAGTGGGACGGACGGGACAGCGGGACGGCGAGGGCTACGGGACGGTGAGGCGGACGGGGACTGGGCGCGACCGGCGGCTACGCGACCGGCGGTCCATGGCGGGGCCGGCTGGTGCGGGCGGCGGCCGATGTGCGGGCCGCATCCGGTCAGTGGCGGCGCTTGCCGTCGAGTTCGTCCCACCACTCGT
Source organism: Streptomyces pathocidini (assembly GCF_001418495.1). GTDB lineage: Bacteria > Actinomycetota > Actinomycetes > Streptomycetales > Streptomycetaceae > Streptomyces > Streptomyces pathocidini. The sequence continues at coordinate 12,048 of NZ_LIQY01000091.1, forward strand.
CCGACTGCTGGTCCCCTGACGGGTCGTCCCACCAACGGTCGTCCGGGCCGCGCCGATTGGCGACGATGGCGGCCACCGGCGGGATGACCATGGCGACCAGGCACATCCCCACCGCCGCCGGCACCGACCACAGCCGCACGACTCCCCAGGCCAGCACGAACAGCCCCACGCACAGCCCCATGAGGCCGAAGTACCAGTGACGCCGCCTCGCGTACATGCCTTCAGCGTACGACGCGATGCCCTGCCGTACGGAGTGCGCGCCCGGCGCGACAGCCCCACACGGCAGCCCCCACACGGCAGTCCCCGCGCAGCACGGAGGGCCGCACCCCTCGAGCGTCCAACCCCGGGGTGCGGCCCTCCCGCCCGTACGGTCCTGATCGGACCGGTCGGTCGTCCGATCAGACCGCGATGGCGACCTCGGCCGCCGCGCCCTGCTGGGCGACGACGGTGCGGTCCACGCTGGCGCCCGGCACGAGGGCGCGCAGCGTCCAGGTGCCCGGGGCCGCGAAGAAGCGGAACTGCCCGGTCGCCGAGGTCGGGACCTCGGCGGTGAACTCGCCGCCGCCGTCGAGGAGGCGGACATAACCCGACACGGGCTCGCCGTCGCGGGTCACCGAACCCTGGATGATCGTCTCGCTGGCCACGTCAACTCCTGCCAGGTCCGGGCCGCCGGCCCTTGCTCCACACATATGTGCCTGTCCTTCGGGGTGGGGTCGGGGTCAGCCGACAGCCGTCACTTGGCGGCGCCGAGCTCGATCGGCACGCCGACGAGCGAGCCGTACTCGGTCCAGGAGCCGTCGTAGTTCTTGACGTTCGTGACGCCCAGCAGCTCGTGCAGCACGAACCAGGTGAGCGCGGAGCGCTCGCCGATGCGGCAGTACGCGATGGTGTCCAGGGCCAGGTCCACCTGCTCCTCGGCGTAGAGGGCCTTGAGCTCCTCGTCCGACTTGAAGGTGCCGTCGTCGTTGGCGTTCTTCGACCACGGGATGTTGCGGGCGCTCGGCACGTGGCCGGGGCGTTGCGACTGCTCCTGCGGCAGGTGCGCCGGGGCGAGCAGCTTGCCGCTGAACTCGTCGGGCGAGCGCACGTCGACCAGGTTCTGGTGGCCGATCGCGGCCACGACGTCGTCGCGGAAGGCGCGGATCGAGGTGTTCTGGGCCTGGGCCCGGTACTCGGTGGCCGGGCGGGCCGGGACGGCCTCGACCAGGTCGCGGGAGTCCAGCTCCCACTTCTTGCGGCCGCCGTCGAGGAGCTTCACGCTCTCGTGGCCGTAGAGCTTGAAGTACCAGTAGGCATAGGAGGCGAACCAGTTGTTGTTGCCGCCGTACAGGATGACCGTGTCGTCGTTGGCGATGCCCTTGGCCGACAGCAGCTTCTCGAAGCCCGCCTGGTCGACGAAGTCACGGCGCACCGGGTCCTGGAGATCCTTCTTCCAGTCGATGCGGACGGCGTTCTTGATGTGGTTCTTGTCGTAGGCCGAGGTGTCCTCGTCGACCTCGACGATGACCACCTGCGGGTCGTCGATGTGGGCCTCTACCCAGTCGGCGTCCACGAGGACGTCACTGCGGCTCATCTTTTCTCCTCCGGGGCAGTTGCGGATGCGCGAACGGATGCGGGTGCGCCGCCGGTCGGTCACGTGCGGTGGTTCTGAGGTGCGTGCGCGGGGTACGGCGCGGCCGCTGCGATGGAGCGGAGCGGCCCGGTCAAGGGGCCTGCGGACAGCGGGAGTCGGAGCTCTCGCTCAGAACGTGCGACAGAGCATGGCGGCGACACGGCACAGGTCGACTGCCCGCCGCTTCGTGAGATCCGCCTGTCGCTTCATGCGTCCGATCGTAAGGACGTGGTGGGCGGACTGTCACCGGTGTGTCAGATTTTGAGATAAGGGTGTCCGCGATACGGGACGAGGGCCCTGGGTGCGCTGCTCGCGCACCCCGGTGCGGGTACGGGTTTCCGTTCCGGCGTCTGCCCTGCGGACGGGCCCGTCTCGTTCTGCGGACCGCCGCAGGCTGCTTCGGACCGCTTCCGCGGAGGTCTTCAGCCTGCTCCCGCGGATCTCTTCAGCCTGCCAGCTTCACCTGGGTCCCGCTCACCGAGACGTCGACGCCGTCCTTCGTCGCGGTCACCTTCTCCAGCTTCAGCCCCTCCGGCAGCCCGCCCAGCGGCCGGTCGAAGTCGACCCGCGCGCGAATCAGCTTCTCCAGACCGGGGATCCCCAACCCCGGGATGTCGTCGGCGCGCAGCCGGATGGTGTTGCCGTTCGCCACGCTGAGCGTGGCGACCAGGCTGCGCTCGTAGGCCTGGTCGAGGATCGGCAGCTCCAGCCGCGCGGTGGCCTTGACCCGGCCCCGGCCCTCGGCGTCCTTCCCGCCGTAGCCGATGGTGACGCCGTCGGTCGCGGCCTTGGACAGGTCCTCGTACGAGAAGTGGGCCGAGCCGGTGGCGCGCTCGGCGGTCGCGGTGGAGAAGTTGTTCTCCAGCCGGACGTCGTGCAGCTGGGCGCGCAGTCGGTCGAAGCGTATGGAGCTGCCGCCCGCGCCGGCCGTGGCGCCGTCGAGGTTGATGTCGACCTGGTCGAGGTTCTCGCCCGCGACCTGGGTGAGGAACGGGAAGCCCTTGATCGACACGTCGGGGGTGCCGTCGAGCCCCTGTCCGGTGCGGATCTTCTCCGCGGCCTCGTCCTCGACCAGGCCCACCAGCAGGCGGTCGGCGGCCACGAACAGGCCGCCGAGGACCACGACGAGGATCAGCAGTATGCGAGCAGCACGCATGGAAGGTTCCCCCACCTGGGTTCTTGGATCTGCCCCCCTGGGCCCGGCGAGCCTAACCGCACGGCCGCTCGCACGGGAGCGGCGGCGGGTGTGACGACGAATGCCACAGAGGCCGGGGCGTCAGCCCGCGACCCGGGCCAGGACGTACACCGCCGGGGCCGCCATCGCGAGGGGCAGGGCGACGCCGGCCGTCATGTGGACGAATCTGGACGGGTAGTCGTAGCTCGCCACGCGCAGCCCGATCAGCGCGCAGCCGCCCGCGACCAGGCCGATCAGCGCGCCGGCCGCGCCGATGCCGGTGGCCCCGCCCGCCGAGACGCCCGCGCCCGCCGCGGCGAGCACCGCGACGACCGGCGAGACATACGGCGGCAGCCGCAGCGCGCGCGTGACCACCGCCACCGCGACGGCCACGGCGCCGACCACGACCGCACCCGAGGAGACGGCGGCGGCGGCGAGGTGGCCCGAGGCGAGGACGGCGAACGCGGTGGAGGCGACGCCCGCCGTCAGCGCGTACAGCCGCTCGTCCGGTGAACTGTGGCTGCGCAGCTGGAGGATCAGCACCAGCAGGCACCACACGCCGAGCGTGCCCAGCGCCACGGTCGTGGCGTCCTCGCGGCCCGTCGCGAGCAGCGCCACGTCGGTGACGAGGCCGCCGGCGAAGGCGAGCGCGATGCCCTGGCGGGCCGGCCACATGCCGTTGAGCCGGTACCAGCCCGCCGCCGTCAGGGCCTGGAGCAGGACGACGGCGACGGCGAGCGCGGGGCGCGCGAGCGTCGCGGTGCCCGCGATCAGCGCGGCGAGCCCGGCGGTGAGCAGCGCGGGCCGCATCCCCGGCGGGATGATCGGCGAACGGCCCTCCGCCCGCGCCTGCTGCGCGGGCGTGAGCGGGGCGGACGGCGCGGCGGGGGCGGCCGGGGCGCTGTCCGCCGTGGAGCGGGCGGAGTCGGCGGGGTGCGCCGCGGTGGGCTGCGCGGCGGTGGGCTGCATGGCGGCGTAGGTGTCCTGGTGGGTGGGGCCCTGCCAGATCTGCGTCTGCGGGGACTCGTACGGCCGCCCGGTCGTGGCGGAGTGCGGCTGCTGCCATGCCGGGCCCGGGGCCTCGGGCGCGGAGGCATGCGGGGGCTGCGCCACCGCACCGTACGGGTCGTCGGCAGGCGGACCGTACGCGGGCTGGCCGTGCGCGGGCTGGCCGTGCGGCACGTGACCGTGGGCGGGCCGGCCGTGCGGAGGCCGGCCCTGCGGGTGCTGGCCGTAAGGGACTTGGTCGTAAGGGACTTGGCCGTGCGGGTGCTGACCCTGTGGGGTCTGGCCTTGTGGGGACTGCGTGTGCGGGGACTGGCCGTGCGGGGATTGCGTGTGCGGGGGCTGACCGTGCTGAGGGGGGCCGTACGCCGGCTGCTGGGGCTGCGGCCGCGCGTGGCGGGGCCGGTAGGGGTTCTCGGGCTGGTCGGTCATGGTGTCCTGCTCACCCTCCTGCGAACGGCGGGAGCACCTCGACCGTGCCGCCCTCGGCCAGTGTGACCGTGTCATGGACCCGTGTGCCGACCGGGTCCCCGTCGACGAGGAAGGAGCAGCGCAGGAGCACTCGGGCGAACTCCGGCCGCTCGGCGTGGAGCCCGCGCGCCGCCTCCAGCGCCTCGGCGAGCGTCGCCGCCTCGTACGGCTCCTCCGCCGTGCCCGCGGCGGCCTTCGCCGCGGCCCAGTAGCGGACCGTGCCGCGCGGTGCCCGGGCCGGCACGGCCGCGGCGTCCCCGCCGGGCCCGGCCTGCGTTCCGCCCATGGACTGCTCCTCTTCTCTCCGCCCGCGCCTCACCGCGGACCCGACGCCCCCATGATGACCCGCCCCACCGACAACCCGTGGGACCTGTGGATAACTCTCCGTCACGACGTCGGCTGCCGCCCGGCCGTGGCCAGCCAGTCGCCGATCCGGTGGAGCAGCCCCGGCTCGGCCGCGTTCTCCGCGTGGCCCAGGCCCGGTTCGATCCACAGGATGACGTCGTCCGGGGCCGCGTCCGCCAGGGAGCGCGGGTGGTCGAGCGGGAAGTACGGGTCGCGGTCGCCGTGGACGACGAGGAACGGGGTCGGGGCGATCAGCGGCACTGCCTCGACCGGGGACAGCGGCACGGGGTCCCAGTCCTTGTGGTGGATGCGGGTGCGCAGTCCGTAGCGGCCGACGAGACGGCCCATCCGCCCGGAGATCACCCAGTGCACCCGCCGCATCGGCGCGGTCCCGCGGTAGTACCAGCGCGCGGGGGCGCTCACCGCGACCACCGCGTCCGCGTGCGCCTCCGCGCGCTCCCCGCGCCCCTCGTACTCCCCGCGCTTGTGCTCCTCGCCCTCCCCGCACCCCTCGTGCTCCCACGGCCCTCCGTCCGCGCCGCCCGGCCGGTACAGCGCCGCGTGCCGGATCACCACCGAGCCGCCCATGGAGAAGCCGACCGTCGCCACGCGCGCGTGCCCCAGCGACCGCGCCCATCGCACCGCTGCCGCCAGGTCGAGGACCTCGCGGTCCCCGACCGTGGACCGGCCGCCGGAGCGCCCGTGCCCCCGGAAGGAGAACGTGATCACCGCCGCGTGCTGCGCGAACGCCCGCGCAGCCCGCTGGACGGCGCGTCGGTGCAGCGAGCCGGTGAACCCGTGCGCGAGCACGATCGCCGCCTCCTCCGCGGTCCCTTCGCCCCCGGCCCCGACACGGCCGTCGGACAGGCCCGTTCGCGCCGCCCTGGGCTCGTAGGCGGCCTCGATCCGCACCCCGTCGTCCGTCAGCAGCGACACCCGCCGACGCACCCGGCCCCCGTCCGCGCGGCCACCCCTGGTGATCGGGGGAACACAAAGACGTTCCGAATGGGCCTCTGATCCTGAACTCATGTGGGCTATTCTTGCTCGGCAGAGGACTCGGGCAGCGCAGCCCCCGGGTCCTTTCGTGCTTTTACGCGCCCCGTGCGCGGATGAGCACGGGCGTGCTCCAGGGCGCGGAGCCCGCCACCGCACCGCAGGTGCGGAGCAGGTGCCAGGCACATGCCGCTACGTCCTCGCGGGGACCGAGGAGGGACCGACGTAATGGGCGAACTCAAGGGCAAGCGAAGTCTGCGGGACCGTACGACCGAAGGAGGCCGTGCATGAGCTCACTCCTGCTGCTCACCAACGCTCTCCAGCCCTCCACCGAGGTGCTCCCCGCACTGGGCCTGCTGCTGCACACCGTGCGCGTGGCCCCCGCCGAGGGCCCGGCCCTGGTGGACGCCCCGGGCGCGGACGTGATCCTCGTCGACGGGCGGAGCGACCTCCCGCAGGTGCGCTCGCTGTGCCAGCTGCTGCGCTCCACGGGCCCCGGCTGCCCGCTCGTCCTGATCGTGACCGAGGGCGGCCTCGCCGCCGTCACCGCGGACTGGGGCATCGACGACGTGCTGCTCGACACCGCGGGTCCGGCCGAGGTCGAGGCCCGGCTGCGGCTGGCCATGGGGCGGCAGCAGATCACCGCCGACGACAGCCCGATGGAGATCCGCAACGGCGATCTGTCGGTCGACGAGGCCACCTACAGCGCCAAGCTCAAGGGACGGGTGCTGGACCTGACCTTCAAGGAGTTCGAGCTGCTGAAGTACCTCGCGCAGCACCCCGGCCGGGTGTTCACGCGCGCGCAGCTCCTCCAGGAGGTGTGGGGCTACGACTACTTCGGTGGTACGCGGACGGTCGACGTGCACGTACGGCGGCTGCGGGCGAAGCTCGGGCCCGAGCACGAGTCGCTCATCGGAACCGTACGGAACGTCGGCTACCGCTTCGTCACGCCGGAGAAGGGGGAGCGGGCGGCCGAGCGGGCCGCGGCCAAGGGCGAGGAGCGTGCCGAGTCCCGGCGGGCCGGGGCGGCCGACGGGCCCCCGACCGGTGGGCGCGAGGTCGCGCGGGACGGCGTGAAAGCGGTTGCCGCACGCCCGGCGAAGGGCTGAGTCGTCCCGCGTAGACTGCCCGCCGTGGCCAAGGTGACGCGTGACGATGTGGCAAGACTGGCGGGAACCTCGACCGCGGTCGTCAGCTATGTCATCAACAACGGACCCCGGCCGGTCGCCCCGGCCACCCGCGAGCGCGTACTCGCCGCGATCAAGGAGCTGGGCTACCGGCCCGACCGCGTCGCGCAGGCCATGGCCTCCCGCCGCACCGACCTCATAGGGATGATCGTCCCCGACACCCGGCAGCCGTTCTTCGCCGAGCTGACGCACGCGGTCGAACAGGCCGCGGCCGAGCGCGGAAAGATGGTCCTGGTCGGCAACTCCGACTACCTCGACGAGCGCGAGGTCCACTATCTGCGGGCGTTCCTGGGGATGCGGGTCTCGGGCCTGATCCTGGTCAGCCTCGGCCTCGGCGAGCTCGCCGCCGCGGAGATCGAGGCCTGGGACGCGCGCGTGGTGCTGCTGCACGAGCGGCCCGAGGCGATCGACGATGTCGCGGTCGTGCTGGACGACATCGGCGGCGCGCAGCTCGCCGTGCGGCACCTGCTGGAACACGGGCACGAGTACGTGGCGTGCCTGGGCGGTGTCGAGTCGACGCCGGTCGTCGGCGACCCGGTCACCGACCACGTCGAGGGGTGGCGGCGGGCGATGCTGGAGTCCGGGCGGCTGACCGAAGGGCGGCTGTTCAAGGCCCCCTACAACCGCTACGACGCGTACCAGGTCGCCCTGGAGCTGCTGGCGGGCCCGAATCGGCCCCCCGCGATCTTCTGCGCCACGGACGACCAGGCGATCGGGGTGCTGCGGGCGGCGCGGGAGCTGCGGATCGATGTGCCGGGGGAGTTGGCGGTGGCGGGGTTCGACGACGTCAAGGAGGCCGCCTTGACGGATCCGCCGCTGACGACGGTCGCCTCGGACCGGCCGGCGATGGCGCGCGCGGCGGTCGATCTCGTCCTGGACGACGGCATACGGGTCGTCGGCTCCCGCCGTGAACGCCTGAAGCAGTTCCCCTCGGCGCTGGTGGTCCGCCGGTCCTGCGGTTGCGGTTGAGCGAAGCCGGCTGCGCTTATGTCGGGCATACCGGGTTCTGTTGGGGTTCTCAGAGGGGACTCAGCGGGTTCTCATCTTCGGCGCCGAGAGTCGGTGCCATGACCGACAACGACGCGTTCCGCACCCAGCCAGCCGACTCCCGCAGCGGACATGGCGGTTCGTACCCGCAGCCCCCGCAGGGTGCGTACACCACCCCGGGCGGCGTCACCGTCTGGCCGGGCGCGGGCGGCGCGAGCCCGGCCGCCCCGCCCTGGCCGGGCTCGCGCCTGTCGCTTATACCTATCT
>NZ_LIQY01000092.1 GCF_001418495.1 Streptomyces pathocidini
CGCCGACCCGCCGCTGCCCACCCCACGCACGGCCGAGGAGCCCGGCCCCCGGCCGGGCGGGACCCCGCCGCGCCGCCGCAGGGGGAGCACGGGCGCCCGGCTGCCGTATCTGCTGATCGCCCCCGCGATCGTGGCCGTTGCCGCGGTCTATGCGTTCCCGCTGGTCAAGACCGTCATCATGTCCTTCCAGGACATGGGGCGCCGGGAGTTGTGGACCGGGGACACCCCGCCGTGGGTGGGCCTCGACCAGTTCACCAACATCCTCGGTGACGCCGAGTTCTGGCAGGTGACGGGCCGCACGGTGCTGTTCATGGCCGTCTGCGTGGTCCTGACGATGGGGCTGGGGCTGCTGATCGCGCTGCTGATGCAGCGGCTGTCCACCTGGGTGCGGCTGCTGCTGACCGGCGCGCTCATCGCCGCCTGGTCCATGCCCCTGCTGGTGGCGACCTCCATCTTCCGCTGGCTCTCCGACTCCGACTACGGCCTGATCAACACCCTCGTCGACCAGCTCCCCGGGGTGGAGTTCCTGGGCCACAACTGGTTCCTCGACCCCTGGCAGGGCTTCTCGATCGTCGTGGCGCTGGTCGTCTGGGGTGCCATCCCGTTCGTCGTGATCACCCTGCACGCCGCGCTCACCCAGGTACCCAAGGAGCTGACGGAGGCGGCCCAACTCGACGGCGCCGGCGCCTACACCGTCTACCGCTACGTGACCTGGCCCGTCATCAGGCCGGTCTTCCAGATGGCCGCCACCCTCTCGGTGATCTGGGACTTCAACGTCTTCGGCCAGATCTTCCTGCTCCGCGGCAACAAGCCGGAGCCCGAGTACGAGACCTTGGGCCTCTACTCGTTCAGCAAGGCCTTCGAGTCCACCTCCTTCAGCCAGGGCACCGCCATCGCCCTCATCACCGTTCTGCTGCTGGCCGGCGTGGCCGTCTACTACGTGCGCCAGCTCATGAAGACAGGAGAGGTCGAGTGACTGCCTCCCGCGCGAAGCGCCGCCTCGGCTACGACATCCTGGGCCTGGCCACCTTCGTCGTCATGGCCTTCCCGGTCTACTGGCTGGTCGTCAGCGCCCTGCGCCCCAACCACGAGATCCGCAGCTACGACCAGACGCTGTGGCCCTCCTCCTTCACACTCGACAACTTCGCACGGGCCGTCAGGCAGCCCAACTTCGACACCGCGATCCAGTCCAGCCTCATCATCTGCGTCACCGCCGTCCTCGGCGCCATGGTGATCGCCACCGTCGCGGCCTTCGCCGTCGGCCGCTTCCGGTTCCGCGGCCGCAGGGCCTTCCTGATCGCCCTGGTCATGGTCCAGATGCTGCCGCCGACCGCGATGCTCATCCCCATCTACCTCCAGCTCAACGCGATGGGCGCGCTGAACGAGTACTGGGGCGTGATCGTCGTCTACCTCGTGGCCACCCTGCCCTTCGCGGTCGTCATGATCCGCGGCTTCGTGGTCAACATCCCGGTGGAGCTGGAGGAGTCGGCCATGGTCGACGGCTGTACGCGGATGGGCGCGTTCCGGCGGGTCGTCTTCCCGCTGCTCGCCCCGGGCCTCGCCGCCGCGGCCATCTTCGCGCTGGTCAACGCGTGGAACGAGTACCTCTTCGCATACGTCCTGATGAATGACAACGACAAGTACACGCTCAACGTGTGGCTGATGACGTTCACCACCGAACGCGGTACCGACTACGGCGCGCTGATGGCCTCCTCCGTGCTCATCGCCCTCCCCGTGGTGGTCTTCTTCATGATCCTCCAGAAGAAGATGGCGGCCGGGCTCACCTCCGGCGCCGTGAAGGGATGACGCTGCCATGACGACCCTCGCCCGCGGCCCCTCCACCCTGACCAGGGACGCCCTCGCCGTCCTCCAGCCGGGCTTCACCGGCACCAGCGCCCCCGACTGGCTGCTGCGCAGACTCGGCGAAGGCCTTGCCTCCGTCGGCCTGTTCGGCCGCAACATCGCCTCACCCGCCCAACTCGCCGCGCTCACCGCCCAGCTGCGGGCCGAGCGCCCGGACGTGATCGTCGCCATCGACGAGGAGGGCGGCGACGTCACCCGGCTGGAGACCCGTACCGGCTCCTCCTTCCCCGGCAACCTCGCCCTCGGGACCGTGGACGACCTGGCGCTGACCCGGGCCGTCGCCCGCGAGCTGGGCCGCCGCCTCGCGGAGTGTGGGGTGAACCTCAACTGGGCGCCCTCGGCCGACGTCAACTCCAACCCGGACAACCCGGTCATCGGCGTGCGCTCCTTCGGCGCCGAACCCGAGCTCGTGGCCCGGCACACAGCCGCGTACATCGAGGGGATCCAGGCCGCCGGGGTCGCCGCCTGCGCCAAGCACTTCCCCGGCCACGGCGACACCGACGTGGACTCCCACCACGACCTGCCGCGTATCGGCGCCGAGTTGGGCACCCTCTACGCCCGCGAGCTGGTGCCCTTCCGGGCCGCCGTGGCGGCGGGCACCCGGGCCGTGATGAGCGCGCACATCCTGCTGCCCGCGCTCGACCCCGACCGCCCCGCCACCCTCAGCGCCTCCGCGCTGAACGGCCTGCTGCGCGCCCCCGCGGCCGAAGGCGGCCTGGGCTTCACCGGTCTTGTGGTCACCGACGGCATGGAGATGCGCGCCATCTCGGCCACCTACGGGCTGGAGCGCGGCAGCGTCCTGGCCATCGCCGCGGGCGCCGACGCGATCTGCGTCGGGGGCGGGCTGGCCGACGAGGAGACGGTGCTGCTGCTGCGCGACGCGCTCGTACGGGCCGTGCGGGAGGGCGAGCTGGCCGAGTCGCGGCTGGCCGAAGCTGCCGCCCGGGTAAGGGCGTTGGGCGCCTGGGCCCGCGGCGCGGGCACGACCTCGCGGTCCGCGCCCGCACCCGAGGTGGGGCTCTCGGCGGCCCGCCGGGCCCTGCGGATCACCGGCCGCGGCGCGTACCGGCCGCTCACCCGGGCCCCGTACGTCGCCGCCTTCACCGGCGTCGCCAACATCGCGGTCGGCGAGGAGACCCCCTGGGGCGTGGCCGCCGAGCTGGCACGGCTGCTGCCCGGCACCAGGACCGGGGCGTACGGCCGGGCGGAGGCGGAGGGAGCCGGAGCGGCGGCGCTCGTCTCGCACGTGTTCGCCGAGGCCGGCGACCGCACGGTCGTCGCGGTCGTACGCGATGCCCACCGGAACCCGTGGATGGCCGAGGTGCTGGACGCCCTGGTGGCCGTGCGGCCCGACACGGTCGTTGTCGAGATGGGCGTGCCGCAGGCGCGGCCGACCGGGGCGCTGCACATCGCCACGCACGGCGCCGCCCGCGTCTGCGGTCTGGCCGCCGCGGAGGTGATCGCCGGCAGCGGGGGGTGAGGGCGGAGGAGAATGAGGGCGGAGGGCTCTCGTGGGGGCCCGAAGTCCCTCAGATCCCCTGCCAGTCGGGCTTGGCGTTGTAGGTGGCGCGGAAGTAGCCCGCGAGCTTCAGCTTGGACGCCGCGGCCTCGTCCACCACGACGGTGGCGTGCGGGTGCAGCTGGAGCGCCGAGGCGGGCACGATCGAGGCGACCGGTCCCTCGACGGTCTGCGCCACTGCGTCGGCCTTGCGCTCCCCGGTGGCCAGCAGCACCAGGTGGCGGGCCTCCAGGATGGTCCCGATGCCCTGGGTGATCACGTGGTGCGGCACCTCGTCCGGGCTGTCGAAGAACCGGGCGTTGTCCTCCCGGGTCTGCTGGGTGAGGGTCTTGATCCGGGTGCGGGAGACGAGCGAGGAGCAGGGCTCGTTGAAGCCGATGTGCCCGTCGGTGCCGATGCCGAGCAGCTGGAGGTCCACGCCCCCGGCCTCGGCCAGCGCGCGGTCGTACGCCGCGCAGGCGCCCCGGACGTCCTCGGCCGTGCCGTCGGGGCCCATGAAGGAGTCGGGGCTCAGCCCGAGCGGCTCCACCACCTCGCGCAGCACGACGGAGCGGTAGGACTCGGGGTGCCCGGCGGGCAGGCCCACGTACTCGTCGAGCTGGCAGATACGGGCGCGGGAGGCGTCCACGGCCTTCGCCCGCACCTTGGTCGCCAGCGCCTCGTAGATGGGGAGCGGGGTCGAGCCGGTGGCCACGCCGAGCAGTGCGTCGGGCTTGCGCCGCAGCAGTTCGACCATGGCCTCGGCGATGAGCTCGCCGCCTGCCGCGGCATCCGGGACGATCACAACTTCCACGTGGGGCCTGCCGATCTGGAGGGGTGCGACATGTGGTATAGACCAATCTACCAGCCTACTTGAGACCTCTGCATCCCTCAGTAGCTCCCGAAAATGAACAATCCCCCAAGAAACACCCGCGGGCCGCGGCGCCGGGACAGGACCCTCAACCTGTCCGGCACCGCAGCCCGGAGTTGATGCCGACAGGCCGTCTGTTCGCGGGGTGTGCGGTTCCTCGCGGACGACTCCACCGGCCGGGAGGCCCGGCGGGCGCAGTCAGGGCAGAGAGCGGCCGCGAGCCTCGCTCCGCCCTCCTGTGCGGGGAGAGCGGAAGCTTTACCCGCCCATTGTGGACTAGACCATTCTCGGCTGTCTACGTGTTCGCCGAGGATTCGCCGGAGATTCAACCGCCACGCGCCGCCGGTAGGCTCACACCGTGCCCTCCATGAACGACCTCGTACGCCAGCACACGGCCCTCACCGAGTCCGACCTCGAGTGGCTGCACCTGCTGGTCTCGGAGTGGCAGCTGCTCTCCGACCTCTCCTTCGCCGACCTGGTCCTGTGGGTCCCCACCCTGGACGGCGCGCGCTATGTCTCCGTGGCGCAGATGCGGCCCAACACCGGCCCCACCTCGTACCAGGACGACATGGTCGGCCACCTCGTGCCCCGCGGCCGCCGCCCCATGCTCGACGCCGCCCTGGACGAGGGCCGGATCGTGCGCGAGGGCGACCCGGAGTGGCGCGAGGAGGTCCCGGTCCGCGTCGAGTCCATCCCCGTACGCCGCGAGGGCCGGGTGCTCGGCGTCATCGCCCGCAACACCAACCTGCTGACCGTACGCACCCCCAGCCGGCTCGAACTCACCTATCTGCAGAGCGCGTCCGACCTCGCCCAGATGATCGCCGCCGGCTCCTTCCCCTTCCCCGGGCAGCAGGTCGACATGGACGCCTCGCCGCGCGTCGGGGACGGCCTGATCCGGCTCGACGCCGACGGCGTCGTCCAGTACGCCAGCCCCAACGCGCTCTCCGCCTACCACCGGCTGGGCCTGGCCGCCGACCTCGTCGGCCACCACCTCGGGCAGACCACCGCCGAACTCGCCCCGTCCCGCGGCCCGGTGGACGAGGCGCTGGTCAAACTCGCCAGCGGCTGGGCCCCGCGCGAGACCGAGGTCGAGGGCAACGGTGGCGTCATCCAGCTGCGCGCCATCCCGCTCAAACCCAAGGGCACCCGCATCGGTTCGCTCGTGCTGCTGCGCGATGTCACCGAACTGCGCCGCCGCGAGCGGGAGTTGATCACCAAGGACGCCACCATCCGGGAGATCCACCACCGGGTGAAGAACAACCTCCAGACCGTCGCCGCCCTGCTCCGCCTCCAGGCCCGCCGCATCGGGTCCGAGCGCGGCCGGGAGGCCCTGGAGGAGGCCGTACGGCGGGTCGGCTCGATCGCGATCGTGCACGAGACGCTGTCCCAGAACCTGGACGAGCGCGTGGAGTTCGACGACATCGTCGACCGGGTGCTCGCCATGGTCGCCGAGATCTCCCCGGGCCGCGTCACCGGCCGCCGCACCGGCCGCTTCGGCATCCTCGACGCCGAGGTGGCGACCCCGCTGTCCATGGTGCTCACCGAGATCCTGCAGAACGCCCTGGAGCACGGCTTCGGCCCCGGCGAGACCGGCACGGTCGAGGTCTCCGCGGTACGCGGCGGTACCCGCGAGGAGGGCCGGCTGCTGGTCACCGTCCAGGACGACGGCCGCGGGCTGCCCGAGGGCTTCGACCCGCAGCGGGCCGGCAACCTCGGCCTGCAGATCGTACGGACCCTGGTCGAGGGCGAGTTGGGCGGCGAGTTCGACATGCGGACCGCCCCGGAGGGCGGCACGCGCGTGACCCTGGACATCCCGGTCCGCGCCGAGAAAGCAGTGAGCTGATCCGGCGTCTGCCGCCCAACAGCGATCCCGTCTGCCGTCCAGCAGTAATCCGGGACCCGCCGCTCAACAGCAGTGGGCCCCGGACCTGTTGGTCCGGGGCCCACTCGCTGTCTACGTTGTGCTCAGCGGCTTCGGGTCACTGCGCGCTGCGGCTCGGGGGCGGGAGGTGCGCACTCGCTGTACGCGCCGCCCTGGCACGGCTGGGCTGTTGGGCTGCGTCAGGCGCTGGCGTTGCGCGCCCGGTTGCGAGCGGCGCGACGCTTCATCGCGCGGCGCTCGTCCTCGCTGAGGCCACCCCACACGCCGGAGTCCTGGCCGGACTCCAGCGCCCACTGCAGGCACTGCTCCATGACGGGGCAGCGACGGCAGACGGCCTTGGCTTCCTCGATCTGCAGCAGCGCGGGACCAGTGTTGCCGATGGGGAAGAAGAGCTCGGGGTCCTCTTCGCGGCAAACGGCGCGGTGACGCCAGTCCATGGCTGCTCCATCTCCTTGTATTACCAGCTGATTGCTTGTGAATGTGAACGCTTTCACGAATCCCTCCGCAAGGGAAGGGGCCAGCAAGCCAGTTGCCTGGTGCGGTCCCAGCGGGAATGAGGAGGGGTTCCGGCTCTCAAGGAGGCCTGTAGTGCGGGCCGTCCCGATCGCCATGAAGAGACTCGCAAACCTCGGCGGCGGATACAACCCCTTCCAGAAAGTTTTTTTTGATTCCTTGGTGTCGCCTCGATCACAGCCGTACTTCCGAGGGGTGGAGCCCAGGCTAAACGTTCGAGTGGAAGGACTTTCGCCTCTTCTGCTCACACAATCACACGCAGTGCACGGCGTACACCTGTGAACTTCACGCTCTTGCGCAGTCCCAGGTGGTCACCGTCCATCTGAAAGGGCAGTGGCGCCTGGGAATGCAAGGTGAAGTCGGTCAGATCGTGCAGTGTGACCGCGTGCTTGCCCTTTGGCCCACGCTCGGGTGAGGAAATAAGCAATTGCGTGGCATAACGGGTCATCGCGGCGCTGGAGAGGTGCCGCAGCCCGAGCACGTCGAGAGCGGTGTCGAACGAGGCGCCGGGGGCCGCGTACACCGGGCGGTTGCCCAGATAGGTCCAGGGCGCGGTGTTGCAGATTATGGACAGCGCCAGATTCTCGATCGGCTCCTCGCCGGGCCGCTCCAGGGTGATCGTGCCGTGCCTGCGGTGGGGGTCGCCGAGGAACTGGCGCACCATCTGCCGTATGTAGAGCGCGTGCGTCGAGCGCTTGCCGCGCTCGCGCTGCTGCTCGACCCGGCCGACCACCCCGGCGTCGAAGCCGAAGCCCGCGCAGAAGGTGAACCAGCGCGCGGGCGCGCCCTCGTCGTCGCTGCCCGGCACTGCGCCCGCGAGGCCCAGGCCGACGGTGCGCTCGCTGCGCTCGTGCAGCGCGGTCAGCAGCGCGCCGGTCGCCTCGACGGCGTCGTTGGGCAGCCCGAGGGCGCGGGCGAAGACGTTGGTCGAGCCGCCGGGTACGACCGCGAGCCCGGGCAGGGAGTCGAGCGCGGGGCCGTTGTGGAGCAGGCCGTTGACGACCTCGTTGACCGTGCCGTCGCCGCCGAGCGCCACGACCAGCTCGATCTCGCCGCCCTCGGCGGCCTGCCGCGCGAGGTCGCGGGCGTGGCCGCGGTACTCGGTGGTCGCGACCTCCAGCTTCAGATCGCTCGCCAGCGCGTGGATGAGGACGTCCCGCGTGCGGGCACTGGTGGTGGTGGCTGCCGGGTTGACCACAAGGAGCGCGCGCATGCGCAGCAGACTACCTACCCCCTGGTACCCGGCCCAGTCGCCTGCCGCGGGCCAGGGCCGCGGGCCGGGGTGGCGGGCCGGGGTGGCGGACTCCGTCCTGCCGACCCCGGATCCGCGGCTTGCGCCGCGGGACTGGCCGTCTGCCGGGCTGGGCCGCGCGGTCGGGGCTGTCTCCGGCCCTCGCCGCGGAGCCGGGGCGCCGGGACCGGATTTCGTCCGCGCCGGCGCGGACTCCTGCTGCCCCGGAGTCCGCAACTGCCGGTCGCCGGCCCAGTGGAGGCTGACGAGCACCACGTCGGCCCCCGTGCGGCGGGCGGCCCGGGCGTCGGCGACGACCCGGCCGGGGTCGAGCAGGTTGACCGCCCACGGCTTGCCCTCGGTTCGGGGCGCCGGGGCGCGGACTACCCTGCTGGGGTGAGCAGTGAACAGAACGAGACCGGTGCCGGTAGCCCGGCCGAGACAACCAGGTCCGCTGAAGCCGGGCCGGAGGCCGACGGCCCCCGTCCGGCGCGGCTGACGGCCGCCGCCGTGCTGTCCGGCGTCGAAGGCGTGGCGCTGGCCGCCTTCGGGGCGTATCTGCTCGTCATGGGGCTGCTAGGGGCGCCGGACAGCGCGGAGCAGGCGGAGATGGGCGGCCTGACGCTGCTCGCCCTGGCCGCACTGCCGCTGGTCGCGGCGCGCGGGCTGCTGCTCCGCCGCCGCTGGAGCCGCGGCCCTGCCCTGATCATCCAGATCATGGCCGTGCCCGTCGCCTGGACGCTGATCAGTACGGGGGGTGTGGTGGCGCTCACTGGCATCGCGCTCGCCGCCGTCGCCCTCGCCGTACTGGGGCTCATCGTGAACCCGACCGCCACGGCGGCCCTGGACATCGCCCCGCGGTAGCCCGCCGCGCGGCGGGCCACCGGGCAGGACGGGCAGCTACTCCTCCACCAGGAGGCGGTCGCGGAGTTGGGCCAGGGTGCGGGCCAGGAGCCGGGAGACGTGCATCTGGGAGATGCCGACCTCCTGGGCGATCTGCGACTGGGTCATGTTCCCGAAGAACCGCAGCAGCAGGATCTTCTTCTCCCGCGGCGGGAGTTCCTCCAGCAGTGGTTTGAGGGACTCGCGGTACTCGACCCCCTCCAAGGCGTCGTCCTCCGCGCCGAGGGTGTCGGCGACGGCCGGCGACTCGTCGTCGGTGTCCGGGACGTCCAGGGAGAGTGTGCTGTAGGCGTTCGCCGACTCCAGGCCCTCCAGCACCTCCTCCTCCGAGATGCCCAGGTGGTGCGCCAGTTCGTGCACCGTGGGCGACCGACCGTGCCGCTGGGACAGCTCGGCGGTCGCCGTGGTCAGGGACAGGCGCAGCTCCTGGAGGCGGCGGGGGACCCGTACCGCCCAGCCCTTGTCGCGGAAGTGGCGCTTGATCTCGCCGACGACCGTCGGGGTCGCGTACGTGGAGAACTCCACGCCGCGCTCCGGGTCGAACCGGTCGACCGACTTGATCAGGCCGATGGTGGCGACCTGCGTCAGGTCGTCCAGCGGCTCCCCGCGGTTGCGGAACCGGCGGGCCAGGTGCTCCACCAGCGGCAGGTGCATCCGCACCAGGTGGTTGCGCAGCTCCGCGCGCTCCGGGGAGCCGTCGGGCAGTTTCCGCAGCTCGACGAACATGGCACGGGCGCCACTGCGGTCGTGGGTGTCGGGCAGCTGCCCGTGCTCGTGCTCGTAGGCGTGCTCCGGCTCGGGCCGGTGCTGCTCGTGTTCGCGCTGCTCGCGCTGGTGCTGGTCCATGTGGTCCGCCCGCTCTACCTGCGGCTGCTCGGGAATGGGCGTCGTGGGCACCACTCGCGAGGCGCGCCTTTCGTCCGGCATAGGCCTGCCCGTCCCGTCCGTCCCGTCCGTCACGGCTGTCCGGGGCCCGCGCCGCGCTTCTTGTGCAGGCTGATGCTGACCGTACGGTCCTCGCCGACCGTCGAGTCGACCTCTCCTGCGAGCGCCGAGAGCACGGTCCACGCGAAGGTGTCCCGCTCCGGCGCGCGGCCGTCGGTCGTGGGGGCCGAGACCGTGACCCGCAGCGCGTCGCCGACCAGGCGGAACACGCAACTGAGCACGCTCCCCGGCACGGCCTGCTGGAGCAGGATCGCGCATGCCTCGTCGACCGCGATGCGCAGATCCTCGATCTCGTCGAGGGTGAAGTCCAAGCGCGCTGCGAGTCCGGCCGTGGCCGTACGCAACACCGACAGGTAGGCACCCGCAGCGGGCAGCCGGACTTCCACGAAGTCCTGGGTCCCGGGCTCGCCTGCGATCTGGGACACCCTCACCTCCAAGGTGGCACAAGCTCGTTGAGCTGGTATGAACGCCGTCCCGCACCCCGCCGGGCGGCGGGAACGGTGCGGCGCTGCACATGGTTCGGCTGTGACGCTACCGCGATCCACGGGTCGAGGTCCCGCGGACCGGGGAGCATCACTCATTGTAAACCGTCGGGTACGGACAGTGGCTAGGGGTCGGTGGCCCCAATTCCGCGGGATGCGCGTGCCGTTGGGCTCGCCGGGCGCTTCTGACCCGCCGAGCACGCCCGGCTAGGGCTCAGGCGATGGTCTGGTCGACAAAGCACCAACGCCAGCTCTCGCCCGGCTCGAAGGAGCGCATCACCGGATGGCCGGTGTCCTCGAAGTGCCGCGAGGCGTGCTGGTGCGGCGACGAGTCGCAGCATCCCACGTGCCCGCAGGACAGGCACATCCGCAGATGGACGTAGTCGCTGCCGATGGCACGGCACTCGAGGCACGTGTCGCTGTCCGCCGCCGGCTCGGGCCGCGGCAGTCCGGGAACGTGCGGGCACTCGCTCATGCCGGCCAGGTTAAAACGCCCGCGGGGATTACGGGGCGGTACGAGGCGGGGGAATGGGATGTATCGGTGCGACTGCGAGCGGTGTTCGCGTGCGGTTCAGCCGTTGGTCGCCGTGCCGGCTTCTGTGCCGCTTTCCGTCCCGCTTTCGACGCCGCTTTCCGTCCCGCTCTCCATGCCGGTTTCGGTACTGCTTTCCGTCGCTGTCACGACGGCGGCGAGGGTGGTGCCGGGGGTGGAGATGCCTTCCTCGGCGGGCCTGGTGAGGCCGTGGGGCATCCTGGCGGCGTAGAAGAGCTCGATGGGCAGGCGTGCCGGGACGCGAAGTCCTCGGCGAGGACGGTGAGTTCGGGCAGGCGCAAGTAGGCCAGGGTGGGCCCAGGCAGGCCCGGGCTGGGCGGGCCCAGAACCGGCCCGGGTGGGGCTAGGGCGTCACACCCGGGCCTGGCGCCTGGTTCAGCTGCGCAGGAACGCGTCTCCGTGGGTTGCCGCGTGGCTCTCGACCGCGCTCAGGGCGCTCTGGGTGGCCTCGGGTGAGCCCGTGCCCTTCTGCTGGGCGTAGTAGGCCTTGCCCAGCTTCTTGAGGAGGTCGCTTCCGGTCCGCTGCGCCTGCACCTCGTCGAGCTTCTGCTTGCCCTGGTCGAGACTGCGCTGCGCCTGCTCCTTGGCGCGGTCCAGAAAACCTGCCATGACTGCCTCCTGCTCGTCGGTGCGCCGGGACCGGCGTCTGCCGCGCCCCTGCCCGATCAACGGCTGTGCTGCCCGCCGGGTTCCCGTCTTCCGGCCGGAAATGCCGAATGCGGGGGTTTCTGGGGCGCATCCCGCGGGCCCCGGCCGCGCCGTCCTGTGCGCCCCGCTCAAGCTCTTCGGCGGCCCCCGTGGCGGAAGGCCATCCCCGGGTACGAGGCGACCAGGCCGTCGCCGTCGAAGACGATCTCGCTGCGGAAATCGCCCGAGGAGAACACGACGCGCCCGTCGCCCACCGACTCGTACGTCTGCGGGGACGCCTCGACGGTCAGATCCGGGACCGAGACCCAGGCCATCAGGAGGTCGTGCCGGCCGGCCTTCCGGTGCAGCCCGTACCGCAGCACGGGCATCGTGTTCGTCAGCGGGCACAGGCCCAGGTCGCAGTCCTCCGCGCCCGCCGGCCCGGGCAGTGGTTGCCCGTCCGCCGTCCACTGCCCGTCCTCGCCGCGCCGCAGGTCGAGGGTGCGCGGGGCCTGCCCGTCGGCGGTCTCCGCGGTCACCGCCAGGCGCCGCGTCACGTAGCCCTCGCCGGTCTCCAACTCGTACGCGATCCAGTACGGCGCCGGATCCGTGCCGACCGCGCGGCCGCGGGCTCTCAGCGCGGTGCCGGAGAACTCTGCCCAGGCGGTCTCGAAACCGCCGCTCCCCGTGACCCGCCAGGTCACCACCCGCTGCCGCCCGCTCATCCCGCCTCCTGCCCTCGTACGCCCCTCGCGTCCGGAAGCCGTGCCGGAACACCAGGGGATCACAGCCCCCGCCGACCGCGCACCCCTCACTCTCCAGGCTGTGGAAAACCCGGATTCCGGCCAGCATGAAGACGTGTGCGGAGAAACTTGTCGGGAGTGTGTCGAGAACGCGCCGCCCGCTCCGACGTCCCCAGTGAACCGACCCACTGACGGCGACCGCTGAGGGCGCCTCTGCGAAGGAGTGAGGACATGAAGTACCTGCTGATGCTCTTGGCCAAGCAGTCCGACTACGACGCCATGGCCGGCAAGGGCGGGGAGGGCCCGGCCTGGTCCGAGGCGGACATGAAGGCCATGTACGAGCACATGGGGGCGATCAACAACGACCTCGCCGAGTCCGGTGAACTGGTGGACGCGCAGGGCCTGACGGCGCCGTCCCACGCCAAGCTCGTCACCGCGACGCCGGACGGGCAGCCCGTCGTGAGCGACGGCCCGTACGGCGAGAGCAAGGAGGTCCTCGCCGGCTACTGGGTGATCGACTGCGAGACCCCGGAGCGGGCCTACGAGATCGCCGCCCGCGCCTACAACTGCCCGCAGCCGGCGGGCGCCCCCCAGTACCCGACGGTCGTGCGGCCGATCGACCAAGAGTGCTGAACCCGTCCCCCGGGTGACCGGCGAGCCGTCGACCGAGGACCTGCTGCGCAGCCTGGCGCCGCAGGTCCTCGGCGCGCTCGTGCGCCGCTACGGGCACTTTGACACCGCCGAGGACGCGGTGCAGGAGGCGCTGCTCGCCGCGGCCACGCAGTGGCCCGAGGAGGGCCGCCCGGCCAACCCGCGGGGCTGGCTGATCCGGGTCGCCTCGCGCCGCCTGACCGACCTGCTGCGCAGCGAACAGGCCCGCAGGCGCCGCGAGGAGACCGCCGCGGCGCTCACTCCGCCCGACGAACTCCTCGCGCCCGCCCCGGGCCAGGACCGCGCGCCGTCCGCCGACGACACCCTCACGCTGCTGTTCCTGTGCTGCCACCCGTACCTCACCCCGGCCGCGCAGATCGCGCTGACCCTGCGCGCCGTCGGCGGCCTGACGACCGCGGAGATCGCCCGCGCCCATCTCGTACCGGAAGCGACCATGGCCCAGCGCATCAGCCGGGCCAAGCAGCGCGTCAGGGCCGCGGGCAGCCGCTTCCGGCGGCCCGAGGACGCGGAGGAGCGCCACCACCGCCTCAAAGCAGCGCTGCACGTGCTGTACCTGATCTTCAACGAGGGCTATACCGCGACCTCGGGCCGAAGCCTCCAGCGCGTCGAACTCTCCCGTGAGGCGATCCGCCTCACCCGCGCCGTACGCGAACTCCTCCCGGAGGACGGGGAGGTGGCGGGTCTGCTGGCCCTGATGCTGCTGACCGACGCGCGCAGGCCCGCCCGTACGCGCCCCGACGGGTCCCTGGTGCCGCTCGCGGAACAGGACCGAGGGTTGTGGGATCGGGAGTTGATCGAGGAGGGGGGCGCGCTGGTGACCGGCGCCTTGTCCCCTACGGGGACAGGGGAGGCCGCCGGGGCTTCTTCAGGGGGAGGCGCCGGGTCCCCTCCGGGGGGAGGCGTCGGGCGGCCTCTTGGAGGGGGCGTCGGCCCGTACCAAGTCCAGGCGGCGATCGCAGCCGTCCACGACGAGGCCGCCCGCGCCGAGGACACCGACTGGGACGAGATCCTCGGCCTCTACGAGGTGTTGGCGCACCTCGACCCCAACCCCATGGTCACGCTCAACCAGGCCGTCGCCCTGGCTATGGTCCGCGGCCCGCGCGCCGGACTCGCCCTCCTGGAGACCCTGGACGCGGACAGCCGCATGGCGGGACACCACCGCCTGGAGGCGGTCCGCGGGCACCTCCTGGAGATGGCCGGCGACCGCGCGGCGGCCCTCGCTGCCTACCAGCGGGCCGCGGACCGCACCCTGAGCCTGCCGGAACGCCGCTATCTGCAGGAGCGCGCGGCCCGGTTGGCGACGTGAGGGCACCGCTCGGTCCTGCCCCTAGGCTCGCCGCATGTTGCTCGAACATCGTGGGAAGACGCCGGTGGTCCCCGAGTCGGCGTACGTTGCCCCTTCCGCCGTGCTCTGCGGCGCGGTGGTGCTGGGGGAGCGGGCGCGGGTGCTGCCCGGAGCCGTCCTGACGGCCGAGGACGGCGAAGTGCGCACCGGCGCCGACGTGGTGGTGATGGAGAACGCGCTGGTGCCCGGGTGCGCCCAGCACCCGGGCGGTGCTCGGCGACAGCGTCCTCGTCGGGCCGCACGCACATGTCAACGGGGCGGTGGTGGAGGACGAGGTCTTCGTGGCGACCGGCGTCTCGATCTTCCCCGGCGTCGTCGCTGGGGGGAGCGCTCGGAACTGCGCATCAACAGCGTCCTGCACGTCAATTCGAACCTGCCGCCCGGCACGGTCGTCCCCATCGGCTGGATCGCCGCCGGAGATCCGGCCCGCCTGTTCTCCCCCGACCGACACGGCGAACTCTGGGAGGAGCAGCGCGCATTGGACTTCCCCGGCACGGTCTACGGCGTCCCACGCGGCACCCCGATGCGCACGATCATGGCGTGCCAGACCGAGTTCTACGGGGCTCATCTCGACGATCGCGTGCTCGACGGCGAGGAAGAGGACGGCGGGCCGGACCCCGCGCGGTAGCGGACATGCCGCATTGCCGTGAGGCCGTGGGATTCAGGCCTCGTCCGCGTGTGGGCGGTCGGTGCCGGTTGAGTGGTGGGTGAGTACGTCGGACTGGAACGACAGCTGGGGCTCGGGAGCATGCGTGGTGTCCACGGTGATGTGGAGCCGTGTGCCACCGTCGTGGCCCGTCGGGTAGCTGCGCTGTTCGGTGGCGGCGAATTGGTGGCGGAGCGCTTCGGCCACGGTTCGGGCCGCTTCGGGCGACGCGGCGACGATGCGGACCTCGGCGAGCCCGGGCGCGTGCGCCAACTCGTCCGAGCCGAGGGTGCCGGCCTCTCGGTCCGAAGCGGTGACCCGGCCCGGGGAAGCGAGCGGCCCGCGCGGGCGCGTCATGCCTCCCGCGGACTCCTTCGCGGGCCGCAGCCGCCGAGGGGTTCGGCTCGGTTGCTCCTCGCGCGGTGCTTCGGCGGGCGGACCGGCGGCCTCCTTACGGGGCTCGGTGGCGCGGCGGCGGTACGGCAGGAGGTCGCTGTACCGGAAGGCCGCGATCCGCTGGTTTTGCTGGCTGTTGAGCGCGTGGATCAGAACCACTCCCAGAGCGATCATCGCGAGGAGCACCGCCACGGTGATTGCGGTCGTCATAGTTCTCGCCTCCCTGCGACCGGGCCGTACGGTGTGGCCGGACTCCCGGGAGGAGACGGCGCGGTGCCGCTTTCGGACTCCCACACCGACTCCTCGCCGCGTTCCGTCTGTCCAGCCCTGATGGCCTCCTCGGCCGCCATCAGCCGGGCGGCGGAGGTGTCTTCGCGCTCCGGCGGGATCATCAGCAGGTCCCAGCGGCCCGCTCTGCAGGAGAGCAGAAGCTTGTGCGGGTCCTGCTCCGCCGCGAACCACCCCACGTGCACGAGGTGCCCGCCGACGGGCACCTCCCGCGGTATCACCGGTGAGAACGTGGGATTGACCGCGACCCGGGTGATCCGCCCCCAACGGCAGTCCAGTACGTCGATCAGCGCGGGGAGTTCCCGTGCGAGATCGCGTGAGTACGGCCACCAGGCGCCGTCCAGAAGCCCCGGACCGGAATCCGCCGGGGTCAGCGACAGACGGGCCGGTGGTGAGGGCACGGGCGCGTTCAGCGGAGGTGTGTTGTCGGTGGTCGAGGTCATGGCGCGGACCTGACTCCGGGGGCATTTCCGTCTCCCCGGCATAGTTGTTCGCCGCGAACGACCCCAGCATGAAGCCGGTGTGCGAAATGCTCCCGGTATCCTCGAGCCTACTCCGGTCGCGACTCGGCCGGACCGCGGTCAGCCTGCAGGTTTCCGGCGGTGCCACTGCCAGGACAGTGCCACCGCCAGGACCGCATCACCGCGGGTACCGTGGAGGCAGCGCCGAGGACGCCCGTATGTCGGCCAGCCCTGCCGATACGTTCCCGACGGTGAGCGGGCTTGCCAGAGTCCGCGGACGGGCGGCGGATCATGATCGCCAACTCCGAACTCCCACGCCGCCCCAAGCTGCTGCCAGACGCGGTCCACGAGCGCGTAGAGCCCGGTGCGCTCCTGTTGCGGTTGGAGACGACCCGGAACCGCGAAGGACTTCTCGACGGTGCGTGGTGGCCGCGCTCCCGGGAGATCGGGCAACAGCTCCCCGGCCTGATCACTGCCTTGGTCGAGCACCTCGGTCCCATCACCCGCGTCGGCTTGGACGCGAACGCCTGGAACGAGGTCCCGACGCGCCTGGTCATCGATGACCGCGTCGTACACATCGACTGGTATCCGGTCGGCGACGACACCGTGCTGATCACACGTGGCGATCAAGACCACTTCGTACTGCTGGTGGTGCCGCCGGAGACGAACCCGTCGGCGGCCCACGAGGCGATGTCCAGGGCCGTACGGGCCGACAACGTCAGACAGGCCGAACAGATCCTGATCGACACCAGCATCGGTCCCGCGCGCACCCGTTCCACGGCGGAGCGTGACACGGGCAGGGACGCCGACGAGCCGACGTGAACAACCCAGGACGTCTTCGCCGACGTGTTGGCGGTCATGGCCCGCCAGGCCGCCCGCCCTCAGCTCCTGGACCAGGGGCCAACGCCGTGAAACCCCACACTCCGCGCGAAACAGCTTGTACTGAACGGCGGCCGAGGCGCGGTTCGCCAAGGCTACGCTCAGCAGGCTGTACTGAGGGCAAGCGTGACTCTGCAGCGACAGCGACAGCTGGAGGCCATCACCCCCAGCTCTGTCCAGGTGTTCGACCGGTCGCCGGTCTGCACTCACGCACTCGCCACCTACCTGGGGCGGCCAGTGTCCCCGGCGCTGGCCGCGGAGCTCGAACGGATCACCTCCCTGGGGATCTACGAGCGGCAAGTGCTCTTCGTTCGCAATCTGGGCTTCTGCGAGCCCACCACAGCCCGCCGGATCTGCCTGGTCGTCAGTGACCGCGGTCGCGTGGAGGGCCGGTTTCTGCCCACCGGCTCGTACTTCAATCACGGCCGCTGGAATCCCGAATGGATCTGTGGCCAGGTGAAAAAGACCGCACCCGGACCGCCATGGACGCCGTGTTCGGCGGCCTGC
The DNA here is from genome assembly GCF_001418495.1 of Streptomyces pathocidini. Classification (GTDB taxonomy): domain Bacteria; phylum Actinomycetota; class Actinomycetes; order Streptomycetales; family Streptomycetaceae; genus Streptomyces; species Streptomyces pathocidini. The sequence goes on from NZ_LIQY01000092.1 coordinate 17,306, forward strand.
GGGCCAGGTGCGGATGGAGAGACCAGGCGACCCAAGAAAATCGCAGGTCAAAAGGCGTGATGCAGAAGAATCAGGCTTTCTTGGTCTCCCAGAAGATCTTGTCGATCTCGGCGATCAGGTCCAGCAGCTTCTGGCCGGTCGCCGGGTCGTTCGAGCCCTTGGCGGCGCTGGCGGCCTTCAGGGCGTCGTTGACCAGCTGGTGCAGCTGCGGGTACTTCTCGAAGTGCGGCGGCTTGAAGTAGTCGCTCCACAGCACGGAGATGTGGTGCTTCGCGAGCTCCGCGCGCTGCTCCTTGATGACGACGGCCCGAGTGCGGAAGTCCGCGTCCTCGTTGGCCTGGTACTTCTCCTGGACGGCCTTGACCGACTCGGCCTCGATACGGGCCTGGGCCGGGTCGTAAACGCCGCAGGGCAGGTCGCAGTGGGCACTGACCCGCACCTTCGGGGCGAACAGGCGGGAGAGCATAGAGCTGTCCTTCCTCGTGATCGTCTTCTCAGGTGGGAGATTACTCCCTGGGACCAGCGTTTTCGCGAGTGCCCCAGGGGGCTTAGGACAAAAGTCCGGTGCCAGGCTGGGTACTGGTGGAGGAAAGACCGAGCCGGGAGGTGCCGGATGCCGGAGGGCGGCCGGTTGCAGGGGTACGAGGGCGGTCCCGGACGCGAGCCGGAGCGCGGGCGGGACCGGCGCGCGGCGCTGCCGTACGGGATCGCCGAGGTGGTCGGCCCGTCCATGGCGCCGACGCTGGCGCCGGGGGACCGGATCGTCGTGCGGTACGGGGCGCCCGTACGCCCCGGGGACATCGTCGTGCTGCGCCACCCCATGCAGCAGGACCTGCTGATCGTCAAGCGCGCGGTCGAGCGGCGCGAGCGCGGCTGGTGGGTACTCGGCGACAACCCGTACACCGAGAACGACAGCCGGGAATTCGGCGTCGTGCCCGAGGAGTTCGTGCTCGCCCGGGCGCGGGTGCGGCTGCGCCCGCCGGGCCGCCCCGGCGGGGGCGGGGCGGACGGCAGGCGTCAGCGGTCGGTGCCCGCGCTGCTGGGCTGGGCCGTGGTCGCGGTCGTCTCGGCGGTGCGGCCCCTTCCGGTGCTGCCGCCGGGTGTACGGGACGTGGCGCGGGCGCTGGATCCGCGGTCCGGCCCGGCCTCCGGAACCGACCCCTCCGACTCCAGCCGCTTGCGCGCCCGGTAGGCCGCCACGTTCGCGCGCGTCGCGCAGCGGTCCGAGCAGTAGCGGCGGGAGCGGTTGGTCGAGGTGTCGAGGTAGGCGTTGCGGCACGGCGCCGCCTGGCAGATGCCGAGCCGGTCGACGCCGAGTTCGGTGAGTTGGAACGCCAGGCCCATGGAGGCGGTGGCCGCGAAGCCCGCGGTGGCGTTCGCCGGGTGGTCGGCGATGTGCAGGTGCCAGTGCGGGCGGCCGTCCTCGTCGCGGGTCTCGTGCCCGGAGATCTGCGGGCTGACCGGGAACTCCATCAGCAGCGCGTTGAGCAGGTCCACCGCCCGTACCTCGTCGCCCTCGCCCGCGGCCTCGAAGACCGCGCGCAGCCGGGTCCGTACGGCGCGCAGCCGGGTCACGTCGGCCTCGGTGGCCCGCCGCGCGGCCTGGGAGGCGCCGCCGAACAGTGCCCGCACCGCCTCGACCGAGGTCAGCTCGTCGGTCCCCCGCGACGGGTCCTCGCTGTTGACCAGCCGCACGGCGAAGTCCGAGTAATAGGCCAGTTCCACGTCTGTTCCTTACGGGGGGGGCTGGGGGCGGGGCGGCCGATGTAACGGACCGTGCCGCGTCGAGGGTATTACGCCTACGGGCTGTGCGGGCCTGGAAGGCCGAGCGGGCCGTATCCCGGACCGGCTGCGGCCCCGGTTCCCGAACGCGGTCGGCATCGGCGTCGGTCTCCACATCGGCGTCGATC
>NZ_LIQY01000093.1 GCF_001418495.1 Streptomyces pathocidini
ACGGCCGTGCAACCGCTCAGGACCCGCCGCCTGCCGCCTGCGGATATCAGCACCAAGACGGCCCCGGCCACCGATGCGAGCACCGCGACGACCAGCCCCGGCCACCGCACCGCACGACGAAGCGCAGCGACCCAGCGGAGCGCCACCCGCCCGCGCTCGACGCGGCCGAGGTCACACTCACGGCCACGGCGAAGCCCGCCCGCCTGGCGGACGGCCGTGCAACCGCTCAGGACCCAGTGCGGGTCCCGGGCCGGAGTCGCCGAGTTGACGTCCCTGTCGCTGTTCACCGTGCCGCCCCTGACGCCGATTCCGTCAACTGCCCTCTGCTGCCCTGCACTTGAGCCGATCGCTCAGCCGGATCCTCGCCCTCGCGGTTCACCCGTCCGCGGCGCCGCAAGGCGTGGACGCTGGCGCCCGCGCCCGTGGCGACCAGCAGCAGGGACAGGGCGGCCACGCAGGGGAAGGCGGCGTACGAGGCGGTGGCCGAGGCGCGCGCGCCGTGCTCCGCCGTGGCCGTGAGCGTGACCTCGGCCGCGTCGAGGGCGGGCGGGTCCCGCCACGGCTCGGTGAGCCGCACCCGCTGCCCGGGCAGCAGCTCCAACGGCAGCGCCCTGGCCTCGCGCCGCAGCACCTCGCCGAAGAGCCCGTCACCGCGTACGGCCAGCCGTGGACGGAGCGCGGTGTTCCCGCGGTTGACGAGCGCGTAGCGGATCCCGGCCCCCTCGCCGGTCTCGACGACCGACACGTCCTCGACCGAAAGCGCCGACAACGTCGGCCCGTTGACCCGCAGATGGACCCGTACCCCCGCCTCCCGGCCGTCGCCGGAGACGACGACCGCGCCGGGGTGGTCGCCGGGCACGGCGTCCTGCGGGACGGTCACGGTGAACGGGACCTCCGCGCGCGTACGGGCCGGCACCTCGACCTCGGTGTCGGCGAAGGCGATCCACGTGCCGGTGCCGGTGCTGCGACCGGGGGCCCGTACGGCGAAGGCGCCACCGGAGGTGTTGTACGCGTCGGCGCCGCGCAGTCGGACGGTGCGGGGGCGGTCACCAGGGTTGGTGACGACGACCGTGTCCTCCAGCACGGCCCCGGGCCGCCCCTCCAGGTAAAAGTACGGCCGCTCGCCAGACCCGCCGCCGGACGCGGGCGCGGCCGACCAGTCGGAGCCCTGGGCGGCGGGCACACCAACGGGCAGCGCAGCGACCGGAGTCGAGGAGAGCCCGACACCTGCGCACAGCATCGCCGCCGCCGTCGTCGGTGCGAGCACGTGCAGGACGGCGGCACAGGTAGCGCGGGTAGCGCGGGTACGGGACGGCATCGGCGGCTCCTGGTGCTCGTACGCGTACGACGTCGTTGCGGCCGGGCCCAACTGCCGGGGCCCATGGCAGGTGGCACCGGCCCCGGGGCCCGAGGCCAGTCGGCCAGTGGCCACGCTCCGCGGCCGGTCAGCCGGTGGTGCGTGCCCCCGTGGCCGGCCAGCCCGTGGTGCGTGCTCGCGGGATGGTCAGCCGGTGGCGCAGGCTTCACAGGCGGTCAGCCAGTGGCACGCGCTTCGCGGCCAGCCAACAGCCGGTGGCGCGTGCCCCACGGCCAGCCACCCGGTGGTGCGGGCTTCGAGGCCGGTTAGCCGGTGGTCGTGCTCCGCGGCCAGCCAGCCCGTGGTACGTGCCCCACGGCCGGCCAGCCGGTGGTGCGGGCTTCGAGGCCGGTTAGCCGGTGGTCGTGCTCCGCGGCCAATCAGCCGGTGGCACGCGCTTCGCGGCGGGTCAGCCAGAGCGCTCCGGCCACTCCGGCGAGGAGAACGGTGCCGCCGAACGTCCCCAGTGCGACGGCGGAGTCGACCGGTCCGGTCTGCGGCAGCTGCCCGCCGGAGTCCGAGGCCGCCGCCCCGCCCGAGCCCTCGACGTCCAGCGACAGCGACGGCTTGGGGTTGTTCGTCGGGGTGCAGGTGGTGGTCGTGCCGAGCGCCTTGATCGTCAGGGTCGAGGCGGTGAACGTGACCTTGCCGCCGGCCTTCGGGGTGTAGGTGCCCGACAAGTCCGAGATCTTGATGGGGGTGTTGGCCGGGATGGCCTCGGGGTTCGGCGGCCCCTTCACCTGCATCGTCCCGCTCTCCGACCCGCCCAGCTTGATCACGGCACTCGGGTTCATCGCGCCCTTGCCCAGTTCGACGGGGCTGGAGGAGACGCCCTTCTCGAAGGTCATCGTGATCTTGTAGGAACCGCCGCTCTTCTCGCTCTTGATGTCGATGGGCGAAACGGCGCTCTTGTCGCCGATCGGCGTCTTGCAGGAGTAGTCGACGTCCACGACCTCGGCGTACGCGGCGGGGGCGGCCAGCAGTACGGCGGACCCGGCCGCCACTGCCGCGGCCACCGCGAGCGCGCCCCCACGCGCGGCGGCCTGGCGCTTCCTCTGGGACACCTCGGGACCCCTCTCGTCGGTTGTCGCCGCCAGACCGCCAAGACCGCCGGACCGCCGGACCGCCTGCCCGCCGGACCACCGGACCACCGGACCACCGGACCACCAGCCCATCGGACCGCCCGGACTCACGGGCTCCCGGACCCCCGGGCCCCGCGGCCAACCGGGCCGCCGACGGCGCAAGTTACTGACGACACATCAGATCGGGCGCTGACGGTACGCCGGGGACCAAGACATGGGAAGACAAAGAACACGCCGATCGGCGTGTTCGAAGAACGGACAGGGTGGGAGCAGTCGCCGCTAGGCGGGCCCGGCCAGCTCGGCCCAGACCGTCTTGCCGACGCCGTCGGGGTTGCGCACGACGCCCCAGTCCAGGCAGAGCCGCTGGACGATGAACATGCCGTGGCCGCCAGGGCGTCCGGCGCGGTGCGGGGTGCGCGGGGCGGGCGAGCCGGTGCCGAGGTCCACGACCTCCAGGCGCAGCACCTTGCCCTTGCAGCCGACTCTCAGCTCCTCGGGGCCCTCGGCGTGCAGACACGCGTTGGTGACGAGTTCGGAGACGACGAGCAGCACGTCCTCGGCCGCGGCCCGCTGGTCGGCGGTGGCCGCGGGCAGCCACCCCCAGTCGTAGAGCGCCTGCCGCGTGAAGTCGCGGGCGGTGGGGACGATTCCGGCGGCGCCGCCGAGGCGCAGCCTGCGCACCTGCCCCGCCTGCGGAACCCCGGCCTGTGCGGTCCCGGCCTGCGTGGCCCCGGCCTGCCTGATCCCGGCCTGCGGGCCGGTCTCGCGCGCGCTCCGGCCGAGCTGCCGGCCGACCTGCTCCCCGACCTCCCCGACCTCTCCGTCCGCGGGTACGGCAGGGGAAGCACCGTCCGACTCCGGGCCGCGATCGCCCGGCGAGTACGGCCGAGTGGTGCTCATCAGCGCTTCACCTCACCGATTCACCGATACACAGGTACAGGTACGGGTACCTGACGTATTCATCAGATTCAGCTGTCTCCTGCCCGGCCGTTCCGTGGGAACACCCACTTCTTCGGAGCGAACGTGTGACGCGTATAACGCGGACGTCACGCTTCGGAGCAGGCCGTAAGTCAGTCAGTCGGCCGGAGAGTCGGCGAGCGCCTCGTCGAGGGTGCCGTGGACCGTGAACACCGCGTCCGCCCCTGTGATCTCGAATACCCTCGCGACCACCGGAAGCATTCCGGCGAGGTGGACGCCACCGCCCGCCGCCTCGGCCTTGAGCCGGGCGCCGAGGAGCACGTTGAGGCCGGTGGAGTCGCAGAACTCAAGCCGCGAGCAGTCCACGACGAGCCGGGACAGACCCTGGTCAACACACCCCTCCAGCGGTTCCCGCAGCAGATCGGCGGTGTGGTGGTCGAGCTCACCCGCCGGTGTCACGACCGCGCTGGACCCGTGGTGCCGAACCTCGACCTGGAGCCGGCCCCTATTGGTACTGCCGACCATCCCGCGGTCCATGCGCACCCCTTCTGGTTGCTTGCGACGGCGCACCAAGAACCCTACGCCTTCGATACGCCGTCCGGTAGCCGAACATCCCCGCGAAACGGACATATGGCCATATCCGGGCCTTGCTTTGGCGGGGTCCGACCGGGTAGGGCTAGTAGAGACATCTGAAACGACGGCCGGCCATGGAGGCGCCGCACACCGCAGGACGAGAGATATCGGCTTCGGCAGCCATACGCCGAGAATGATGGAGGAGACCATGCCACCCCGGCTCGACGAGCTGAGCACCGCTGACGACGCCCACGAGATCGCACGGTCTGCCACGTCGACAACCCCCCACGACGACGAGGACTTCCTCGCGGACCTTCCCGAGATCCCGCCGTACGACGAAGTGGGGCCGCTGGACGCGAGGGCTCTGTCCAAGACCCTCTTCGCGCGCCTGCAGTCCCTTGAGGAAGGCACGCACGAGCACGCGTACGTCCGCAACACCCTGGTCGAACTCAACCTCGCGCTGGTCAAGTTCGCGGCCTCCCGGTTCCGCTCGCGCAGCGAGCCGATGGAGGACATCGTCCAGGTCGGTACCATCGGGCTGATCAAGGCGATCGACCGCTTCGAGCTGAGCCGCGGTGTGGAGTTCCCCACCTTCGCGATGCCGACGATCGTCGGCGAGATCAAACGCTTCTTCCGCGACACCAGTTGGTCGGTGCGCGTGCCCCGGCGCCTTCAGGAGCTGCGGCTCGACCTCGCCAAGGCGGGTGACGAGCTGGCGCAGCGGCTGGACCGGGCGCCCACGGTCGGCGAGCTCGCCGAGCGGCTCGGCATCACCAGGGAAGAGGTCGTCGAGGGGATGGCCGCGAGCAACGCGTACACCGCGAGCTCGCTGGACGCCCAGCCCGAGGAGGACGACACCGAGGGCGCGTTGGCGGACCGGATCGGCTACGAGGACCACGGGCTCGAGGGCATCGAGTACGTCGAGTCGCTGAAGCCGCTGATCGCCGAACTCCAGCCGCGCGACCGGAGGATCCTCTCCCTGCGCTTCGTCGCGAACATGACCCAGTCGGAGATCGGCGAGGAGCTGGGCATCTCCCAGATGCACGTCTCCCGGCTGCTGACCCGCACCCTGACGAAGCTCCGCAAGGGGTTGATGATCGAGGAGTGAGCCGGGCCGCCCGCCACGCCGCGGGCAGGCTTCCGGTCGGCTGTGGGCAGGCGAAGTGCCTGCCCACAGCCGTCACTTGACCAGTTCGCCGCCGCGCCAGACGGCCGCCGCCAAGGGGACCCCGGGACGATAGGCGAGGTGGACGTGGGAGGGGGCGTCCAGGAGCAGCAGGTCGGCGCGCGCGCCGACGGCGATCCGCCCGACGTCCGTGCGCCGCAGCGCCGCGGCGCCGCCCGCCGTCGCCGCCAGCACGGCCTCGTCCGGCGTCATCCCCATCTCCCGTACGGCGACGGCGACGCAGAACGCCATGGAGCTGGTGAAGGACGAGCCGGGGTTGCAGTCCGGGGACAGCGCGACCCTCGCGCCGGCGTCCAGCAGCCGCCGCGCGTCCGGGTATTCGGCCCGCGTCGAGAACTCCGCCCCCGGCAGCAGGGTCGCGACCGTCTCCCCGCTGCTCGCGAGGGCGTCCACGTCCGCGTCGGTGAGGTGCGTGCAGTGGTCGGCCGAGGCCGCGCCGAGCTCGACCGCGAGCCGCACCCCGGGCCCGTACGACAGCTGGTTGGCGTGCACGCGCGGAATCAGCCCGCGGGCCGCGCCCGCGATCAGGACCGCCCGCGCCTGGTCGCCGTCGAAGGCGCCCTGCTCGCAGAACACGTCGATCCAGCGGGCGTACGGCGCGCAGGCGTCGAGCATCGGACCCGTCACCAGGTCCACGTACGCCGCGGGGTCGTCCGCGAACTCGGGAGCCACGATGTGGGCACCGAGGTAGGTGACCTCGTCGGTGTGCGCGGCGGCGACGGCCAGCGCGCGGGACTCGTCCTCGACCGTCAGCCCGTACCCGGACTTGATCTCCATGGTCGTGGTGCCCTGGCGCAGCGCCTCGCGCACGTACCGGCCGGCGTTGGCGTGCAGCACGTTGTTGGACGCGGCGCGGGTCGCGGCGACGGTGGTGCGGATGCCGCCCGCGGAGTAAGCGCGGCCCGACATGCGGGCGTTGAACTCCTCGGTGCGGTCGCCCGCGAAGACCACGTGGGAGTGGGAGTCGACGAAGCCGGGGATCAGCGCCCGGCCCTCGGCCACGATCCGGTTGTCAGTGGCGGGTGCTTTGCTGGATTCACCGACCCAGGCGACGCGGTCGCCGTCGATGACGACGGCCGCGTCCTGGATCAGACCGAGGGGGCCCGAGCCGAGGGAGGGGTCGTTGGTGACGAGGCTCGCGATGTGGGTGATGGCGGTTGCGGTGGCGTCTGCCATGGCTGCGCTGTTCTCCTCTCGGCCGCGGCGGCGGCCGGTTCGGCCGTTCCGGCCGGGTGCGTCAGTCGCGGAGCGCCGCGATCGCCTCGGCCAACGCGGCGGGAAGGTGGGGTACGAGCTGGTGGACCCCGTCGCGGACGATGTGCCGGCCGGCGACCACGGTGTGCCGCACGTCGGCGTTGGTCGCCGCGAAGATGGCCGTCTCGGCCGCGACGCCGGGCAGGGGGCCCGCCGTGCGGACGGAGTCCAGCGCGATCGTCGTGAGGTCGGCGAGCGCGCCGGTCTCGATGTGCCCTGCCTCGGGCCAGCCGAGCGCGGCGTGCCCGTCCGCGCCCGCGGCGCGCAGGAGTTGGGCGGCCGTCCAGTGTCCGCGGGTGCGGGTGCGCAGCCGCTCGTCGAGCTCCATGGCGCGGGCCTCTTCGAGCAGGTCGATGACGGCGTGGCTGTCGCTGCCCAGGGAGAGGGTGCAGCCCCGGTCCTGGAGCTGCTTGGCCTGGCCGATGCCGTCGGCGAGGTCGCGTTCGGTGGTGGGGCACATGCACACGCCGGTGGACGAGCCGCCGAGGAGGGAGATGTCGCCCGCCGTGAGGTGGGTGGCGTGGACGGCGGTGGTGCCGGGGCCGAGGACGCCGTGGTCGGCGAGCAGCCGGGTGGGGGTGCAGCCGTGGGCGCGCTGGCACGCCTCGTTCTCGGCGGTCTGCTCGGACAGGTGCACGTGCAGGGGCGCGTCGTGCGCCTCGGCCCACTGCTTGACCGTGCCCAACTGGGCGGCGGGGACGGCTCGTACGGAGTGGATGGCCGCGCCGATCCGGGCGTGGTCGGCGCGGATCTCGGCGCGCAGTTCGCTGACGCGCTCGGCCCAGGCTTCGGCGGTGCCGTCGCTGAAGCGGAGCTGGTGGGTGTCGGGCGGCGCACCCGCCCGGCCGTTGCCGAAGCCGGAGGAGAGGTAGCAGGTGTCGAGGAGGGTGATGCGGATGCCCGCTTCGGCGGCGGCCGTGATGAGGGCCTCGCCCATGGCGTTGGGGTTGGTGTAGCGGTCGCCGCCGGGGGCGTGGTGCAGATAGTGGAACTCGCCGACGCAGGTGATCCCGGCCAGGGCCATCTCCGCGTAGACCGCCCTGGCGAGGTCGAAGTAGGTCTCGGGGGTGAGTCTGTCCGCGACGCCGTACATGACCTCGCGCCAGGTCCAGAAGGAGTCCGGCGCACGCTCACCGCCTTCCGCCGCCGGTCCGCGCGTACGCGCGGGCGACCCGGTGCCGGAGCCGACCTGGACGGTGCCGCGCAGGGCGCGGTGGAAGGCGTGCGAGTGGGTGTTGGCCATGCCGGGCACGGTCAGCCCGTGCAGGGCCACGGACCCGGCGGGCGGGGCGGGGGTGTCGGCGGACACGGCCGTGATGCGGCCGTCGAGGCCGGTCTCGATCAGCACGTCGTGCTCGACCGTGCCGCCCAGCCAGGCGTACTCCGCCCAGTAGGTCTGCGGTGTCAGCGACACGCGAGGCCCTCCAGTACGTCGGCGAGCGCGGTCACGCCGGCGAGGCAGTCGTCTTCGGCGGCGAACTCGGCCGGTGAGTGCGAGACGCCGGTGGGGTTCCGTACGAACAGCATGGCCGTGGGAACCGAGACGGACAGGATACCGGCGTCGTGGCCTGCGCCAGTCGGGAGTACCGGCGCAGGGACGCCGTCCCGGCCCAGGAGGTCGGCGAGCCGGTCGCGCAGACCGTGCGTGAACTCGACGACGGGGGTGAACGACTCGCGGGTGACGCGGAGTTCGACGCCGTCGAGCTCCGCGCGCTCGGCAGCGGCGCGCTCGATTCCGGCCACGACGGCGGCGAGCGTCGCCTCGTCGGGGGCGCGGGAGTCGAGCCAGCCGCGGACGAGCGAGGCGATGGCGTTGACGCCGCCCGGCTCGACGCCGACCTTGCCGAAGGTCGCGAGCGCGCCGGCGCGGGCCGCGTGGTCGCGGGCGGCGAGCACGGCGGCGGCGTAGGCGAGCATGGGGTCGCGGCGGTCCGCGATCCGGGTGGTGCCGGCGTGGTTGGCCTCTCCCCGGAAGTCGAACCGCCACCGGCCGTGCGGCCAGATCGCGGAGGCGACGCCGACGGGGTGTCCTCCGGCGCGGTCGGCTGCCCGCGCCGGGCCGTCGCCCGCGGCCGTACGGGGGATGCTTCCGGGGTCGGCCAGCGCGCGGCCCTGCTCGATGTGGAGCTCGACGAACGCGCCGATCCGGGCGAGGCGTTCGGGGTCGGGCCCGATGGACTCGGGGTCCTGGCCTCCTCGTTCCATCGCCTGCGGCAGGCTCACCCCGTCCGCGTCCCGCAGCTCATGCGCCTGGGCCACGGTCAGCTGTCCGGCGGCGAGCCGGGAGCCGACGCAGGCCAGCCCGAACCGGGCGCCTTCCTCGTCGGCGAAGTTGACGACGGCGACGGGGCGAGTGGGCGCCGCGCCGCGCGCCCGCAGCTCGTCCAGCGCGGCGAACGAGGACACGACGCCGAGCGGCCCGTCGAAGGCGCCGCCGTCGGGAACGGAGTCCAGATGCGACCCGGTGACCACGGCGTCCCCGGCGCCGGGATCCCCGAGCCAGGCCCACTGGTTCCCGTTCCGGTCCACCTCGTAGGCGAGCCCCCGGGCTTCGGCCTGCCACTGGAACCAGGCCCGGCAGTCCACATCGGCGGGGCTCCAGGCGTACCGCCGGTAGCCACCGCCGGCGGCGTGGCGTCCGATGGGCGCCAGCTCCCGCCACATCTCGTGGAACCCAGCTGCGGACAGGCGTTCCGTACAGGCGATGGGGGTCCCCCCGGACGGAGTCCGGGGGGAGGTGGGCCCGACCGGGCCCGCACCCGGCGCCGGTGTCCCGCGTCCACCGGGAGCTGCCGCACCCTGCGCGCCCACGGCGCCGGGCCCGCTCAAGACCCCTCCCGCATCGGGATGCGGACCCCGCGCTCCGCCGCGACGCCTTCGGCCGATTCGTACCCGGCGTCGACATGGCGGATGACCCCCATCCCGGGGTCGTTCGTCAGTACGCGGCGGATCTTCTCGCCGGCGAGTTTCGTGCCGTCGGCGACCGTGACCTGCCCGGCGTGCAGGGACCGCCCCATCCCCACGCCCCCGCCGTGGTGGATGGAGACCCAGGACGCGCCGGAGGCGACGTTCACCATGGCGTTCAGCAGCGGCCAGTCCGCGATCGCGTCCGACCCGTCGAGCATGGCCTCCGTCTCGCGGTACGGGGAGGCGACCGAGCCGCAGTCCAGGTGGTCGCGGCCGATCGCCAGCGGGGCGGCCAACTCGCCCGAGGCGACCATGTCGTTGAAGCGCTCACCGGCGCGGTCGCGCTCGCCGTAGCCGAGCCAGCAGATCCGCGCGGGCAGCCCCTGGAAGTGGACCCGCTCGCCCGCGAGCCGGATCCAGCGGGCGAGGGACTCGTTCTCGGGGAACAGGTCCAGGATCGCCTGGTCGGTCTTGGCGATGTCGGAGGCCTCGCCGGACAGGGCCGCCCACCGGAACGGCCCCTTGCCCTCGCAGAACAGCGGCCGGATATAGGCGGGCACGAAACCAGGGAAGGCGAACGCCCGCTCGTATCCGGCCAGTTGGGCCTCGCCGCGGATCGAGTTGCCGTAGTCGAAGACCTCGGCGCCCGCGTCGAGGAAGCCGACCATGGCCTCCACGTGCCGGGCCATGGACTCGCGGGCCCGCAGCGTGAAGTCGGCGGGCTTCTCGGCCGCGTACGAGGCCATGTCGTCGAAGTCGATGCCCACCGGCAGGTACGAGAGCGGGTCGTGGGCCGAGGTCTGGTCGGTGACGATGTCGATGGGCGCGCCCTCGGCGAGCATCCGGGGCAGCACCTCCGCCGCGTTGCCCAGCAGGCCGATGGACAGGGGCTTGCGCTGGTCGCGGGCCTCGACGGCCAGCCGGAGGGCGTGCTCCAGGGAGTCGGCCCGCACATCCAGGTAGCGGTGCTCGATGCGCCGCTCGATCGCGCGCGGGTCGCAGTCGACGCAGATCGCGACGCCGCCGTTCATGGTGACGGCGAGCGGCTGGGCGCCGCCCATGCCGCCGAGTCCGGCGGTCAGCGTGATCGTCCCGGCGAGCGAGCCGTCAAACTTCTTCTCGGCGACGGCGGCGAACGTCTCGTAGGTGCCCTGGAGGATGCCCTGCGTACCGATGTAGATCCACGAACCGGCCGTCATCTGGCCGTACATGGTGAGGCCCAGGGCTTCCAGGCGCCGGAACTCCTCCCAGTTCGCCCAGTCCCCCACGAGGTTGGAGTTGGCGATGAGGACGCGCGGCGCCCACTCGTGGGTCTGCATGACGCCGACGGGGCGGCCGGACTGGACGAGCATCGTCTCGTCCTGCTTCAGCGTCCGCAGCGTGCGGGCCATGGCGTCGAAGGACCGCCAGTCGCGGGCCGCCCGGCCGGTGCCGCCGTAGACGACGAGCTGGTCGGGGTGCTCGGCGACCTCGGGGTCGAGGTTGTTCTGCAGCATCCGCAGGGCGGCCTCCTGCTGCCACCCCCGAGCGCTCAGTTCCGTGCCGCGCGGCGCCCGTACGGGACGTGGTCCTGGCGCTCCTGCCGGTCCTGACATGGGCTCTGCCTCCTGCGACGGAAACTGCTGAGGGAACTGCTGGTGGATCGATGTATTCACATAATCATGAGATGAATAGGAATAGTCAACAGGGGGTGGCCGCGAGTGGCCGGGTCCTGGCACCTGGTGGTGGAGTGGTTCCATGCCTTCCACGGACGAGCCCTGCGCAGACCACGGAGTCGAAGCGACCGGCGACAGGATCGAGCCGACCGGCGCGGACCGCGGCGTCGCCGCACGCCGGGACCGCGCCGTGCGCGCCGCCGCCGAGCAGGGCCTGCTCGGCCCGGAGACCCCGGTCGCCGGGCTGCTGGACGTGACGGGCGTCCGGGAGGCGGCGGCCGCGCTGCGCACCGCGTTCGACGAGGTGACCGCGGACGGCACGCCCGTCCTGCACGCGTTCGCCGTGAAGGCCGCCGCCCTGGTGCCCGTGGTGCGGCTGCTGGCCGACGAGGGGCTCGGCTGCGAGGTCGCGAGCCCCGGCGAGCTGGCGCTGTCCCGCGCGGCGGGCGTGCCCGCGTCCCGTACGGTCCTGGACTCCCCCGCCAAGACCCACGGCGAGCTGCGCGAGGCGCTCGGCCTCGGGATCGCCGTCAACGCCGACAACCCCCAGGAACTGGCCCGCCTGGACGCCCTGTTCAGTGCCGCCGGATCCCCTGCACCCACGGGCGGTGCCTCCCCCGTCGGGCTGCGCGTCAACCCGCAGATCGGCGGCGGCAGCATCGGCGCGATGTCCACGGCCACCGCGACCTCCAAGTTCGGGGTCGCGCTGCGCGATGAGGGGGCGCGCGCGTGGGTGGTGCGCGCCTTTCTGGACCGGCCCTGGCTGACCCGGCTGCACGTCCACGCCGGCTCCCAGGGCATGGCCCTGGAGCTGATGGCCCAGGGCGTGCGCGAGACCTACGAACTGGCCGAGGAGATCAACGCGGCGGCCGGGCACCGCCGGATCGACACCCTCGACATCGGCGGCGGCCTCCCCGTCGACTTCACCTCCGACGAGCCCCCGGCCTTCGCCGCGTACGCCCGGCTGCTGCGCGCCACCGTGCCGGGGCTCTTCGACGGGCGGTACGGGCTGGTGACCGAGTTCGGCCGGTCGCTGCTCGCCAGGAGCGGGCTGGTCCTCGCGCGCGTGGAGTACACGAAGACGGCGGGCGGGCGGCCCATCGCGGTCACGCACGCGGGCGCCCAACTCGCCACCCGTACGGTCTTCGTGCCCGCCTCCTGGCCGCTGCGCGTGCGGGCGTACGACGCGAAGGGCCGCCCCAAGCCGGGCCCCGCGGTGGCGCAGGACGTGGCGGGGCCGTGCTGCTTCGCGGGCGACCTGGTGGCCGAGAACCGCGCGCTGCCACTGCTCGAAGCGGGCGATCTGACGGCCCTCCTGGACACCGGCGCGTACTACTTCTCCAACCACTTCGCGTACAACAGCCTCCCCCGCCCGGCCGTCCACGGCTTCGCCCCCGACCCGTCCCTCCCCGGCGGCATCCGCTTCGCCCTGGTCCGCCCGCAGCAGACACCGGCGGAAATCGTCACCGAGAGCGGGGAGGCGCAGCGCGAGGCCCTGACCGACCTGCGTACGGGTTAGCGCAGGGACTTTCGACC
>NZ_LIQY01000094.1 GCF_001418495.1 Streptomyces pathocidini
CGTTCGCCCGCCTCCCCGCGCAGCTGCCGCACCGCTTCCACCAGCAGGAACAGCCCCCGCATCCCCGGGTGGCAGGCCGACAGCCCGCCACCGTCGGTGTTGACGGGCAGTTCGCCGTCGCGCAGCAGGCGGCCCTTCTCCACGAACGCCCCGCCCTCGCCCTTCGCGCAGAAGCCCAGGTCCTCCAGCGTCACCAGCGTCATATAGGTGAACGCGTCGTAGATTTCCGCCAGTTCGATCTCCTCCGGCCGGACCCCGGCGCGCTCGAAGGCCAGCCGGCCCGAGACGGCGGCGGGCGAGACGGTGAAGTCCGCCCACTCCGACATGGCGCTGTGCGAGAGGTGCTCGCCCGTGCCCAGCACCCACACCGGCACCTTGGCCGTGTCCGGTACGAGGTCCGCGGCCGCCAGCAGTACCGCGCAGCCGCCGTCGGAGCGGATGCAGCAGTGCAGCTTGGTGAACGGGTCGGCGATCATCGGGCCCGACAGGACCTCCTCCACCGTGATCGGTGTGCGGAACATCGCCTCCGGGTTGTGCCCGGCATTGGCCCGCGCCTGCACGGCGACCTCGGCGAGCTGCTCCGGCGTCGTTCCGTACTGGTGCATGTGGCGGCGCGCGGCCATCGCGTACTTGGCGATCAGGGTGTGCCCGTAGGGGGCCTCGAACTGGAGCGGGCCGCGCGCGCCGAAGGAGAGGTTCGCGGTGCGGCGCCCCGCTTTGAGGTCGGCTCGTGCGGTGGAGCCGTAGGCGAGGAGTACGGCGCGGGCGTGGCCCGCGGCGATCGCGTCCGCCGCGTGTGCCGCCATGACCTCCCAGGTGGCGCCGCCGACGGAGGTCGAGTCGGTCCAACGCGGCCGCAGGCCCAGGTACTCGGCCACCTCGACCGGCGCGAGCGTGCCGAGGCCCGCCGACGCGAAGCCGTCGATGGTCGAGCGGTCCAGTCCGGAGTCGGCGAGCGCCCGCCGCGCGGCCTGCGCGTGCAGGGCGTACGGGGTGGGTCCGTCGACCTTCCCGCAGTCGGAGAGGGCGACACCCACGACAGCCACCTTGCGGTTCCCTGTCTTCCGCACCATAAAAACTGACGGTACATCAGATAAACGGGGTGCGGACACGGTCCGGCGCACTCCCTTCCCTGCCCCTCCCACGTCTGTCCATCTCGGCCCGGTCCGCCTAACATGACGCACCGTCAGATCATTGAGGGGAGCCCAGCCGATGGACGCCGCCTTCACCGCCGAGCAGGAAGAGATCCGCCGCACGCTGCGCGAGCTGCTGCTCAAACGGTGCGGGCCCGACGAGGTCAAGGCCGCCGTCCGCACGCAGGCGGGGTGGGACGGGGCGCTGTGGCGGCAGCTCGCCCAACAGCTCGGGCTACCGGGCCTCGCGCTGCCCGCCGCGTACGGCGGCGTGGGCTGCGGGCCGACCGAACTGGTGCTGGCCTGCGAGGAGACCGGCCGCGTCCTGCTGCCTTCCCCGCTGCTCGCCGGCGCCGTCCTCGCCGCCCCGCTCATCGCCGATCTCGGCACCCCGGCACAGCGGAACGCGCTGCTGCCCGGTATCGCGGGCGGCGGGCTCACCGCCGCGCTCGCCGTCCCCGGCGCCGCGCTGGCGTCGGCGCTCGGCCTGGTCAACAGTGATACAAGCAGTGGCAGTTGGGCCGGAGGCGGCCGGGCCGGCGGGATCCAGGCGCGCCGTACATCCGACGGGTGGCGGCTTTATGGCCAGGCCGACCAGGTCCTCGACGGGCACAGCGCGGGACTGCTGCTGGTCGCCGCCCACGCCGGCGGCTACGCCCGCAGCCGGACGCTGCTGTTCCTCGTACGGGAGGGCGCCGCCGGGCTCGCCCGCACCCGGCAGACCGCCCTCGACGAGACCCGGCCCCAGGCGCGCCTCGAACTCCGCGATGTGTCGGCCGAGTTGCTCGGAGCGGATGAAGACGAGGGCTCGGGCGCGGTGGCGGCAGCTCTCACCCGCCTCGGTGCGACCGCGGGGGCGGCGCTCGCGGCCGAGGCGGTGGGCGCGGCGGACGGCGCGTTCGCTCGGACCGTGGAGTATGTGGGCGCGCGCGAGCAGTTCGGCCGCCCCATCGGCTCCTTCCAGGCGGTCAAGCACCGCCTGGCCGACCTGTACGTACAGATCCAGGCGGCGCGGTCGGCCGCGTACTACGCGGCGTGGGCGGCGGGTGAACCGGACGGCGGCCCGGCCGTCGCGGGCCTGGCCCTCGCCCAGGCCCTGGAGGCGCTACGGGCCGTGGCGGGGGAGGCCGTGCAGCTGCACGGCGGCATCGGCTTCACTTGGGAGCACGAGGCGCATCTGTACTTCAAGCGCGCCGCGTCCGACGAGCTGCTCTTCGGCCCCGTCCACGGGCTGCGGGCACGGGCGGCCGAGCGGGCGGGGCTGTTCGACGAGGGGAAGGTGGCGGTCTGATGCCGCTGACGGTGGGGACGCGGGTCGTCCAGAAGGTGTCCTCCACGCGGGCGTTCGCGAAGATCGCGCCGCATGTGATACCCGCGGTGGACCGCGCGGTCCACCGGCTGACGCGCGGCAGGGTGCTGCTGAGCGCGCAGCTGCTGCCCGGGGTGATCCTCACGGCCACGGGCGCGAAGAGCGGGCGGCCGCGGCGGACGCCGCTGGCCTGCATGCCGGAGGAGGGCGGGACGTTCGTCCTCGTCGGCAGCAACTTCGGCCGCCCCGGCCATCCGGCCTGGACGGCCAACCTGCTCGCCCATCCGGACGCGGTGATCAGCTGGAAGGGCCGCGATGTGCCCGTCCGGGCAAGGCTGTTGGAGGACGAGGAACGGGCGGCTGCCTGGAACGAGGTCCT
Organism: Streptomyces pathocidini; assembly: GCF_001418495.1. Classification (GTDB taxonomy): domain Bacteria; phylum Actinomycetota; class Actinomycetes; order Streptomycetales; family Streptomycetaceae; genus Streptomyces; species Streptomyces pathocidini. Next base: position 2,822 of record NZ_LIQY01000094.1, read on the forward strand.
GAGATTCTGGCCGCCGTACGCCACGTACCAGGGCCGCGTGGAACGCGAGATCCGCCTCTTCCGTCTGGAGACCCGCGCAGACAGCGCCGGTTGACGAAAGACGGGGGTCGCGGCCGACTCGGCACTGCCGGGCTCGCCGCACTGGTTGCCCGACGTCGTAGTGGGAATCGGCTGCCGTTGGCGCGGCGGCTCCGGTACGCCGCCGGCGCGCGGAGCAACCCGCCGCCGCGGTGGCGGGTCATCGGTAGGGCGGAGTCCGGCGGTGTCATACGGGCCTTGCTCCCGGGAAGTGCCGCAGTCGTGACAGGACTTGGGATGGTGCGGCGGCACGGGACCGTAGCGGGCCGGTTGGCCGGAGTAAGCGCGCAGCCGCCTACTTCGTCGGCTTCTTGCCCGTGATACCCAGGTGGACCAGGAGCGCCAGGTTCGGTTTGAGCTCCGCCTGCTTCACGCCCCAGCTCTGGAAGCCCTTCTGGTGCGAGGCGACCGCGGCGAGCATCGCGACCAGCGAGCCGGCCACCGCCGCGGGGCTGACGTCCTTGTCCACGCGCCCCTTGGACTTGAGCTCCTCGACCGACTCCGTAAGGGAATTGGTAACGGCGTTCAGGATCTTCATGCGGATCTTGTAGAACCGCTTGTCCCCCTCCGCCGCGCCCAGATCCACAACGCGCAGGATCGCGTCGTGCTTGCGCCAGAACGAGAGGAAGCCGTCGACCAGCTCCTCCGCGGTCTGCCAGCCCGCCTTGCCGACCCAGGAGCGCCCGGCGACCAGGTCGGTCAGGCTCGCGCCCTCCTTGGCCATCTCCTCGGCGATCTCGAGGACCGCGCCCTCCACGTCCGGGAAGTACTGGTAGAACGTCGCGGGGGAGGTCCCCGCCTTGCGGGCGACGTCGATGACCTTGACGTCGCGGTACGGCGAGGAGCTGAGCATCTCGCTGAGGCAGTCGAGCAGTTTCTGTCGCGTCGCCTGCCCGCGGCGCCCGGCCACCCGGCCGTCGACGGTGCGAACTTGTCCTGTCATGCCGTCAGCTTACCGAGGGGTGATCAGAGCGCGATTCGGCTGCCTGCAAATGGGGAGGGGGGTCTCCTGGGCCGTTCCCGGCCCCTTGGCAGCCCGTCCCGCGCGGGCGTGTTCCCGACTCGGTCGCCCTGCCCCGTCACACGTCAGCTTGTCAAGCCTTCGTGGCCCATACGAGCGAATCCTCTTATCAACAGGCTGTGGACAACTTCCGTGGATCACGAGGGTTTCCGTGGTGCCTGCCCGTCGTACCGAATCCCTCCAAGCCCCTGATGCGCAGGGAGAAAACGGAGGATAGCGTGCCAAGGAGGACAGGTAGAGGGAGGAAGCCGGCCATGGTCGCGTTCCCCGAGGGCACCCCCTGCTGGGTGGACGCCATGGTTCCCGACCTGGGGGCCGGCAAGCGCTTCTACGGCGGGCTGTTCGGCTGGACCTTCGGCGACAGCCGGGCCGGCTACGGCCATGGTGTGGAGGCCTTCCACGACGGGCGGAGCGTGGCCGCGCTCGTGCCCAAGGCGGACGGCCGGATGCCCACCGTCTGGAACCTGTACTTCGCCTCCCGGGACGCCGCCGCGACCGCCGCGCGGATCACCGAGGCGGGCGGCCGAGTCATCACCAGGCCCACGGAGGCAGGGGAGTTGGGTGTGACGGCGACCGCGGTCGACCCCGGCGGTGCGGTCTTCGGTGTCTGGCAGGGTGGCACGCGCGCGGGGTTCGGGAAGCGGGGCAGGCCCGTCTCGTACGCCTGGGGCGAGGTCTACACCCGGCACGCGGAGCGCGTCGACCCCTTCTATGAGGCCGTCTTCGGCTGGACCACGCGCGCGCTGGACACCGGCAACGGCATGGATTTCGCGGTGTGGTCGCCGCCCGGACGGCCCGCTGGGATCGAGGGCGCGGTGGCCGGGCGGGGCGTGATCGACAGCCGGTTCCCGCCCGAGATGCCGGCGCACTTCCTCGTCTACTTCGCCGTGGCCGACTGCGACGAGACCGCGGCGAAGGCCGTCCGGCTCGGCGGGCGTGTCATCCTCGGTCCGGAGGACACCCCGTACGGGCGGTTCGCGGTGCTGGTCGACGACCAGGGGGCGAGTTTCGCGGCCATCGACCTTGCGCGGGCGGCGCGTTGAGGGATCGGCGATTCCGCCCAGGGAGGGCGGTCTTGACAAACCACCGGTAACGTCCACCCGCTTGGTTGTTTGGGGCTGTTTGTCCGTGGAGACACCCCGATTCGCCCCCGGGTTCGCAACCACCGCCTTCGCCAGGAAGAATCGGGTTGCGTACCCCGGGACGGTTCACGGTGAGACGCTGCACGGGGCTGGAAATCCTTCAGGCCCCCACGGGGAGGTGGCAAGGCAAGTGGTCGCACAGCTGACGCAGCACGATCCGCGGCGGATCGGGCCGTTCGAGGTGCTCGGGCGCCTCGGCGCCGGCGGCNNTGTTCCGGGTCCGCTTCACGCGCGAGGTGGAGGCCGCCCGCGCGGTCAGCGGCTTCTACACCGCGGCCGTGGTGGACGCCGACCCGCGGGCCGCGGTGCCGTGGCTGGCGACCGCGTACGTGCCCGCGCCCTCCCTCGAGGAAATAGTGAACGAGTGCGGGCCGCTCCCGGCCCAGGCGGTGCGCT
>NZ_LIQY01000095.1 GCF_001418495.1 Streptomyces pathocidini
GGGCGGGCTTGTCCGGGTCGTCCAGCCAGTACGGGGCGGGGTTCGCGTCGGCGAGGGCGCGGCCGGCCCGGTGGGTGGTGGCGTTCATGGCGCTTCCGGCCATGATTCTCAGCTCCTTCTGCTCCTTCTGCGGCTGCTGCCGAGCAGTTGCCCGGCGAGGACGCACAGGACGGCGATGGCGAACATCGCCGTACCGATGACGTTGATCTGCACGGGTGTGCCGCGCTGCGCCGAGCCCCACACGAACATCGGGAAGGTGACGGTGGAGCCCGCGTTGAAGTTGGTGATGATGAAGTCGTCGAAGGAGAGCGCGAAGGCGAGCAGCGCTCCCGCGGCGATGCCGGGCGCGGCCAGCGGGAGGGTGACCCGCAGGAAGGTCTGCACCGGGGTGGCGTAGAGGTCCTGGGCGGCCTGTTCGAGCCGGGGGTCCATGCTCAGTACGCGGGCCTTGACGGCGGTCACGACGAAGCTGAGGCAGAACATGATGTGGGCGATGAGGATCGTCCAGAAGCCGAACTCGATGCGCATGTTGAGGAAGAGGGTCCCCAGCGAGGCGGCCATGACGACCTCGGGCATGGCCATGGGCAGGAAGATCAGGGTGTTGACGGCGCCCCGGGCGTGGAAGCGGTAGCGGGCGAGCGCGAAGGCGATCATGGTGCCGATGGCGGTGGCGCCGAGGGTTGCCCACAGCGCGATCTGGAGGCTCAGGGCGAGGGATCCGCACAGGTCGGCGACGCCGCACGGGTCGGTCCAGGCGTCGGTGGAGAAGCGCTGCCAGGTGTAGTTGAAGCGGCCGTTGGGCTTGTTGAAGGAGAAGACCAGGACGACGGCGTTGGGCACGATCAGGTAGGCGAGGGTGAGCGCACCCGCGATGACGACCAGGTTGCGGCGGAGCCAGCGAAGCGGGCGGCGGCCCACCGGATGACGTTTCATCAGACGAGGTCCTCCGTCCCGGACTTGCGGATGTAGACGGTGACCATCGCGAGGATGGCGGCCATGAGGATGAAGGAGAGCGCGGCGGCGGTGGGGTAGTCGAGGACGCGCAGGAACTGCGACTGGATCACGTTGCCGACCATCTTCTCGTCGGTGGAGCCCAGCAGTTCGGCGTTGATGTAGTCGCCGGTGGCCGGGATGAAGGTGAGCAGGGTGCCGGCGACGACGCCCGGCATGGAGAGCGGGAAGGTGACCTTCCGGAAGGCGGTGAAGGGGCGCGCGTAGAGGTCGCCGGCCGCCTCGTGGAGCCGGCCGTCGATCCGCTCCAGGGAGGTGTAGAGGGGCAGGATCATGAACGGCAGGAAGTTGTAGGTGAGTCCGCAGATCACGGCCAGCGGGGTGGCCAGCACCCGCTGCCCGTCCGTCACCCCGAGCCAGGAGGTGACGTCCAGGACGTGGAGCGCGCTGAGCGCCCCGACGACCGGGCCGCCGTCGGCGAGGATCGTCTTCCAGGCGAGTGTGCGGATCAGGAAGCTGGTGAAGAACGGCGCGATGACCAGGATCAGGACCAGGTTGCGCCAGCGCCCCGCGCGGAAGGCGATGGTGTACGCGAGCGGGTAGCCGACCAATAGGCACAGCAAGGTCGCGATGCCGGAGTAGAGCACGGACTTGAGGAACTGCGGGTAGTAGGCGCCAAGGGCGTCGGCGTAGGTCGCGAAGTGCCAGGTGACGCGGTAGCCGGTCTCCAGGGAGCCGGTCTGTACGGAGGTCGAGGCCTGGTAGACCATCGGCGCGACGAAGAAGACCAGCAGCCAGAGGATGCCGGGCAGCAGCAGCCAGTACGGGACGAGGCGCCTGCGGGAGGCCTTGCCGCGTACGGGGGTGGGTGCTGGTGGTGCGGGCGGGGCCTCGGCCGCCTGGGTGGTGCTCATGCGACCTCCTCCGCGGGCTCCGTGCCCGACACCCGCTCCGTGTCCGACACCCGCTCGGTGCCAGCGTCGATGGCCTGGGCGGCGTCGAGGCCGAAGGTGTGGGCCGGGTTCCAGTGCAGGACGACTTCGGCGCCGGGGGCGAGCCGGGGGTCGCGCTCGATGTTCTGTTCGTAGACGGCCAGCTGTCCGGCGGCCGGGCTGTCGACCACGTACTGCGTGGAGACGCCGATGAAGCTCGCGTCCATGATGCGGCCGGTGATCCGGTTCCGCCCGTCGGCGACCGCGGCGGCGTCATCGGCGTGCACCAGGGAGACCTTCTCGGGGCGGATTCCCGCGAGGATCCGCCCGCCGGTGCGCGGGGCGGTCCGGCATCGTTCGGCGGGCAGGCGCAGCTTCGCGTCCCCGGCCCTGAGGAGGAGTTCGCCGCCGGCCACCTCGGCGATCTCGGCCTCGATGAGGTTGGAGGTGCCGAGGAAGTTGGCGACGAAGGTGGTGGCCGGGTTCTCGTACAGGTCGGCGGGGGCGCCGAGTTGCTCGACGCGGCCCCCGTTCATCACCGCGACCGTGTCGGCCATGGTCATGGCCTCCTCCTGGTCGTGGGTGACGTGCACGAAGGTGATGCCCACCTCGGTCTGGATGCGCTTGAGTTCGAGCTGCATCTGTCGGCGCAGCTTGAGGTCCAGGGCGCCCAGCGGCTCGTCCAGGAGCAGCACTTGGGGGTGGTTGATGAGGGCGCGGGCGACGGCCACGCGCTGCTGCTGGCCGCCGGAGAGCTGGTGCGGCTTGCGGCGGGCCATGCCGCCGAGCTGGACCAGCTCCAGCATCTCCTCGACCTGCTTCTTCACCGATCTGATGCCGCGCCTGCGCAGTCCGAAGGCCACGTTCTCGTAGACGTCCAGGTGCGGGAAGAGCGCGTAGTTCTGGA
>NZ_LIQY01000096.1 GCF_001418495.1 Streptomyces pathocidini
ACCCAGTCCGCCACTTCCGCCGCAGCGAAGCAGAGTTCGGGCGCCCGCATCACGGCGGCGCCCGCCAGCTGCCCGAAGTACTACTTCTGCGGCTACGCGGGCGCGAACTACACGAACCTGGTGTTCAAGTTCAAGGACTGCTACTTACAGGGCATCGCGGCCAGGACCGGCGGTTCCTGGTACAACAACCAGTCCAACGGCACCAAGGCCAGGATGTACAACGCCAACAAGCAGCTCGTGTACACGACACCGGGCGCACCCTACGGCGACCCGCACGGCAACTGGGCGGGCAGCCGCTACATCGACGCCTGCTGACCGGCTGCGTCGGCTGAGACCGTGCACCGGGGCCTCAGCCGGCACCGGATCCGCGACGCGCTGCCCGCGCCCCCCCCGGAGCCCGCCGCCGGCGAGTCCGGCGCCGCAGGAGCCACCGGGGCCGACGGCGTGACGACCACGGCCGCCTCCTCCGCCGCCTTCGGCGGACCCGCGGGAGCGGACACCTTGCGGCTCGCCCGCCGGCGCGAACGCCCACGTGTCGCCGCGGCCTCGGCCTCCGCCGCGCTGCTGAACAGCTCCTCGTCCGGTGCGAACGCCGGCTCCGGCAGCGCCCTCGGCTCGGCGACCTCCGCCGCGACCTCGGCCACGGCCTCCGGCGCCGTCTCGGCCTCCGCCTCGATGACCTCCGGCTCCCGTGCGCGCTCGTGCTCGGGCGTCGGCTCCGGCTGGGCCGCCGCCTTCCCCTTGCGCTTGCGCTTGCCGCCGCCACCGGCCGACGTCGGCTGCTCCATGTGCACGATGACACCGCGGCCGTTGCAGTGCACACAGCCCTCGGAGAAGGACTCCAGCAGGCCCTGGCCGACCCGCTTGCGGGTCATCTGGACCAGGCCCAGCGACGTCACCTCGGCGACCTGGTGCTTCGTACGGTCCCGGCCCAGGCACTCCAGCATCCGCCGCAGTACGAGGTCCCGGTTGGACTCCAGCACCATGTCGATGAAGTCGACCACGATGATGCCGCCGAGGTCGCGCAGCCGCAGCTGGCGCACGATCTCCTCGGCCGCCTCCAGGTTGTTCCTGGTGACCGTCTCCTCCAGGTTGCCGCCCTGGCCGGTGAACTTGCCGGTGTTGACGTCGATGACGACCATCGCCTCGGTCCGGTCGATCACCAGCGAACCGCCGGACGGCAGCCAGACCTTGCGGTCCAGCGCCTTCATCAGCTGCTCGTCGATCCGGTACGTGGCGAAGACGTCGACGTCCGAGGTCCACTTCTGGAGCCGGTCGGTGAGGTCGGGCGCGACGTGCGAGACGTATCCGTGGATGGTCTCCCAGGCGTCGTCACCGCTCACGATGACCTTGGTGAAGTCCTCGTTGAAGATGTCGCGGACGACGCGGACGGTCATGTCCGGCTCACCGTAGAGGAGCGTCGGCGCGCTGCCGCCGTTCTTCGACTTCTTCTGGATCTCCTCCCACTGCGCCTGCAGCCGCTCGACGTCGCGCCGCAGCTCGTCCTCGCTCGCCCCCTCCGCGGCGGTGCGCACGATGACGCCCGCGTCCTCGGGGACGATCTTCTTGAGGATCTGCTTCAGACGCGCGCGCTCGGTGTCGGGCAGCTTGCGGCTGATACCGGTCATCGAGCCCTCGGGCACATACACCAGGTAGCGGCCCGGGAGGGAGACCTGGCTGGTCAGCCGGGCGCCCTTGTGGCCGATCGGGTCCTTGGTGACCTGGACCAGCACGGACTGGCCGGACTTCAGCGCGGTCTCGATGCGGCGCGGGCCGTTGGCCATGCCCAGCGCCTCGAAGTTGACCTCACCCGCATACAGGACGGCGTTGCGGCCCTTGCCGATGTCGACGAACGCGGCCTCCATGGACGGCAGCACGTTCTGGACCTTGCCCAGGTAGACGTTGCCGACGTACGAGGTGGCCTGCTCCTTGTTGACGAAGTGCTCGACGAGGACGTTGTCCTCCAGCACCCCGATCTGGGTGCGGTCGCCGTGCTGGCGGACCACCATCACGCGCTCGACGGCCTCGCGGCGCGCCAGGAACTCCGCCTCGGTGATGATCGGCACCCGGCGGCGGCCCTGCTCGCGGCCCTCGCGGCGGCGCTGCTTCTTGGCCTCCAGCCGGGTCGAGCCCTTGATGGACTGCACCTCGTCGGACGGCTCGGCCTTGGCCCGCGGCTCACGGATCTTGACGACCGTACGCTCCGGGTCGTCGCCCTCGGCGGGTGCCTCGCCGGCGTCCCCGCTGCGGCGGCGACGGCGACGGCGACGGCGGCTGCTGCTCGTACCGCCGGAGCCCTCGAACTCGTCCTCGCCCTGCTCCTCGGCGGACTCCTCGCTCTCGGCCCCGGCCTCCTCGGCCTCCGCCTCGGCCTCCTCGGCCGCCTCGGCGCCCTCGGCGGGCTCGCCCCGGCGACGGCGGCGGCCACCGCGACGGCGACGGCGGGCCGGGCGCTCGCCCGACTCCTCCTCGCCGCCCTCGGCATCGGCCTCCGCCTCGGGTTCGGCCGGCTCCTCGACCGCCTCGGCGGCCTGCGCAGTCTCGGCGGGGGCCTCCTCGGCGGCGCCACGGCGGCGACGGCGGCGGGCCGCGGCGGCGGGCCGCGGCTCCTCCTCGGCCTCCTCCCGCTCGGCCGCCGCGGCGGCGGCCGCGGTCTCCGGCGTCTGGAACATCGGCTCGGTGAACACCGGCGCCTGGAACACGGCGGTCGGCGGCCGCTGGGCCCGCCTGCGCCGCCCGGTCGCCCCCGGGGCAACCTCCTCGGCAGCGGCCTGCTCGGCTTCGGCGCGGGATCCGGCCTTCGCGGCCGTGCCCGCGGCGCCCTCGGCTCCGGCCTCCGCCTCGCCCCGAGCGCCCCGCGGCTCCGCTTCGCTCCTGGCGCCACGGCGCGAACGCCGACCGCCCTCGGCGGCCTGCGCGGCCTCGGCACCGGCCTGCTCGGTCCGTGATCCGGCCTTGGCGCGGGCACCCGCGGCCTCGCCGGCCGCCGGACCCTCGGCCGGGCTCTCCTCACCGGCTGCCCGGTCCTGCGCGGCCCCGGCACCGGCCTGCGTCCGCGTCTCGTCGGCGGGCTGCCCGCCCTCGGTGGACACGGCGGCTGCCGCGGCCTTGCGGGAGCCGCGGCGCCTGGCCCGCCCGCGCGGAGCCTCGTCCTCCTCAGAGGCCGCGACGGCGACCTCGATCGGTACCTCGTCGGCCCCGGCGGCGGGCGCGCTGACCCCGGCCACCACGGCGGCCTCCTCGGCCCGCGCCTGCGCGGCCGCGTCGCTCTCGGCCGCCCGGGGCGCACCGGCGGGAGCGGTCGCCTTACGCGATGCCCGACGGCGCGTACGACCGCGCGGCGCCTCGCTGTCGGCAGTGGTTCCGGCTTCGGCGGGGGTCTCGTCGGTGATCGCGGGCTCCTCAACAGGCCGCTCGGCGGCGGTCGGGGCGGACTCGCCCTCGGTGGTGGCGGTCGTGATCTCGTCGCCGCCCTGCGGCGGGCCGGCGGGAGCGGACGCGCGGCGGGAGGCACGGCGGCGCGTACGAGCGGGCTCCGGCTCCTCGGAGGCTGCGGCGGACTCGGCACCGGCCGACTCCTGGGCAGCCTTGTCGCCGTCCCGCGCAGTCGCGCCCTCGGTAGCACGGCTCGCGGTCACGACCTCGGCAGCGGCCTCGCCGCCCTGCGGCGGACCGGCCGGAGCGGAGGCCTTGCGTGTGGCCCGGCGCCGCGTACGGGCGGGCTTGGCCTCGTCGCCGGACGCGGCGGCGCCGGTCGATCCGGCCGTCGGGTCATCGGCGGACCCGGCCGCTCCGGATTCCCCTGCCCCGGTCTCGGCGTCCGATCCGGTCGCGGCGAGCACGCCGGCCAGGGCCTCCTCGCCTTCGGCCGTCTCGTCCTCCGCCACGTCCGAGGACGAGACGGACCCGGCGGGCACCTGGGCGGATGCGGCGTCCTCGTGCACGACCGCGGCCTCGGCGGCGGTCGGAGCGGGCTCAGCGGCGAGGGCGGCGGACGCGGCCCCGCTCGGGGCGGCACCGCCGGTCTCCTCGGGCGCCACCTGGTCCGTACCACCGGCGACCGCGTCCCCGGCCGGTATGGCCGAAGCGCCGGTGGCCGGGGCGTCCGCCGCCGGGGCGGCCAGCGCGTCCGTGGTCACGGCGACGTCCTGCACCTGCGCCCCGCCGACCGCGGACGGCGGTCCCGCCGGGCGGGAGGCCGCGCGGCGGCGCCGGCGCGGCGGCAGGTTGTCGCTGGGGCTGTTGCTGTTCTCTGAGCTGTCCCCGGCGGCGCGGCTGTGCGCCGCCTCCGTGGGCTCAATCGGCTCGAGCATGCGGGCGGTTCTCCCGTCACGCTCCCGGGCGCCGCGTCTGTTTCCGGCCGCGGCCCGCGTGATGTGCGCGGTGCCGCTGTCCGGGGCGCGGGCGCCACACGGGAGCTATGTCGTCACTCGCCGGGGCCGTATGGCCGACACCGGCGAAAGTCTGCTGTGTCAGTGCGCCTGCCGGACCCGGGTGGCTCCCTGGTGCATCGACGGCACATCGGCGAGTCCTACGCGGAACCTTCCGGCACTCCCCCGCGAGCGGGCGATCCTCCCGTCGCGGCGGTCAGCCCGGCGGCCGTGGGTGGGGCGGCCGTGACTGCCTCGCGGTCGGGTGCGAGCGGGTCGGTCACCGTGCCGGTCTCCTCATTGAGCAGCCCCTGCGCCAGCCTGGTCACCGCTGCGGGGACCGGCGGCGCCAGGTCGGCCGTTGCGCGGAGGCCGGACAGGACGTCGTCGGGTCGTACGGCAGGTGTCGAATGCCGGACAACCAGCCGCAGTATCGCACAGGCCCCCAGCCCAGGCCTATCAGCCGCCCCTTCGAACGCCCCGTCGAGGGCCTCGAGGCGGACGACCGCGGCACGGGCGTCGAAGGTCCGCAACCCGTTTTTCGTCCGCCGCTCGACCTCCACGGTCTCGGCGGCGAGGAAGGCCGCGACGGCCTGCCGGGCTTCCGGCAGGCCGACCCCGTCGAGCCGCAGCTCCCACACCGAGGCCGTCAGCCGGTCGGCGAGCCCGGAGGTGCGGGCCTCGACCGCCTCGACGATGTCGAGCCCGTCGGGCATCGACGCGTCGAGCGACTCCCGCAGCGATGCGGGGTCGCGCGGCTCGGTGAGCGCAATCTCCAGGAACTCGGCCTCGCTGCCCGTGCCGGTGGGTGCGGCATTGGCGTACGACACCTTCGGGTGCGGCGTGAAGCCGGCCGAGTACGCCATCGGCACCTCGGATCGGCGCAGCGCCCGCTCGAAGGCGCGCTGGAAGTCACGGTGGCTGGTGAACCGGAGGCGGCCGCGCTTGGTGTAGCGCAGTCGGATGCGCTGCACCGCCGGTGCGGGCGGGGGGCCTTCGGGCTGTCGCTTGCCCAGTGTCGTTCAGTCCTCTTCGTGAGAGCGGTCGTACTCCTTAAAGAGTACGTGCCACGCCCCCGCCCGGTTCCCTGCGGGGGCGTGGCACGTCACTTCACCACGGTCAGCGGCAGCAGCTTCTTGCCGGTGGGGCCGATCTGGATGTGGGTGTCCATCTGCGGGCAGACGCCGCAGTCGAAGCAGGGGGTCCAGCGGCAGTCCTCGACCTCGGTCTCGTCGAGGGCGTCCTGCCAGTCCTCCCAGAGCCAGTCCTTGTCGAGGCCGGAGTCGAGGTGGTCCCAGGGCAGGACCTCCTCGTAGGCGCGCTCGCGCGTGGTGTACCAGTCGACGTCCACCCCGAAGCCGGGCAGCGTCTTCTCGGCGCAGGACATCCAGCGGTCGTAGCTGAAGTGCTCGCGCCAGCCGTCGAAGCGGCCGCCGTCCTCGTAGACGGCGCGGATGACGGCGCCGACGCGGCGGTCGCCGCGCGAGAGCAGGCCCTCGACGATGCCGGGCTTGCCGTCGTGGTAGCGGAAGCCGATCGAGCGGCCGTACTTCTTGTCGCCGCGGATCCGCTCGCGCAGCTTCTCCAGGCGCGCGTCGGTGTCCTCGGAGGACAGCTGCGGGGCCCATTGGAACGGGGTGTGCGGCTTGGGCACGAACCCGCCGATGGAGACGGTGCAGCGGATGTCGTTCTTGCCGGAGACCTCGCGACCCTTGGCGATGACCTTGGTCGCCATGTCGGCGATCTGCAGCACGTCCTCGTCGGTCTCGGTCGGCAGACCGCACATGAAGTACAGCTTCACCTGGCGCCAGCCGTTGCCGTACGCGGTGGCGACGGTGCGGATCAGGTCCTCCTCCGAGACCATCTTGTTGATGACCTTGCGGATGCGCTCGGAGCCGCCCTCGGGAGCGAAGGTCAGACCGGAGCGGCGGCCGTTGCGGGTCAGCTCGTTGGCGAGGTCGATGTTGAAGGCGTCGACGCGGGTCGAGGGGAGGGACAGGCCGATCTTGTCCTCCTCGTAGCGGTCGGCGAGGCCCTTGGCGACGTCGCCGATCTCGCTGTGGTCCGCGGAGGAGAGGGAGAGCAGGCCGACCTCCTCGAAGCCGGTGGCCTTCAGGCCCTTCTCGACCATGTCGCCGATGCCGGTGATCGACCGCTCGCGCACCGGGCGGGTGATCATGCCCGCCTGGCAGAAGCGGCAGCCGCGGGTGCAGCCGCGGAAGATCTCCACGGACATCCGCTCATGCACGGTCTCGGCCAGCGGCACGAGCGGCTGCTTCGGGTACGGCCACTCGTCGAGGTCCATCACGGTGTGCTTGGCGACCCGCCACGGCACGCCCGAACGGTTCGGTACGACACGGGAGATGCGGCCGTCGGGCAGGTACTCCACGTCGTAGAACTTCGGCACGTACACGCTGCCGGTCTTCGCGAGGCGGAACAGCAGCTCGTCGCGGCCGCCGGGGCGGCCCTCGGCCTTCCAGGCGCGGATGATCCCGGTGATCTCCAGTACGGCCTGCTCGCCGTCGCCGATGACCGCGCAGTCGATGAAGTCCGCGATCGGTTCGGGGTTGAAGGCGGCGTGGCCGCCGGCGAGGACGACCGGGTGCTCCTCGGTGCGGTCCGCGGTCTCCATGGGGATGCCCGCGAGGTCGAGGGTGGTGAGGAGGTTGGTGTAGCCGAGCTCGGTGGAGAAGGAGACGCCGAGCACGTCGAAGGCGCCGACCGGGCGGTGCGCGTCGACCGTGAACTGCGGGACGCGGTGCTCGCGCATCAGGGCCTCGAGGTCGGGCCAGACGCTGTAGGTCCGCTCGGCGAGGACGCCCTCGCGCTCGTTGAGCACCTCGTAGAGGATCATGACGCCCTGGTTGGGCAGCCCGACCTCGTACGCGTCCGGGTACATGAGCGCCCAGCGGACGTCGCAGGAGTCCCACGGTTTGACTGTGGAATTCAGCTCCCCGCCGACGTACTGGATGGGCTTCTGCACGTGCGGGAGGAGGGCCTCCAGGCGCGGGAAGACCGACTCGACAGGCATCGCGGTGATCTTTCGTGTGCGGGCAGGGGTGACCCTCAAGCCTAACGTGCTCCACGGGTCTCCCTTGACCGGTTACGCGCGCAGCCCCGCCCGCCGCCGCGGGTCGGCGGCCTCCGCCCAGGCTCCCGCCAGCTCGCTTTCGCGGGTGGTGGCGCGGGCCTCCTCGTGGCCGTAGAGGACGCCGAAGGTGAAGCCGCTCTCGCCGGCGGCCTGGGCCTGGAGGGCCAGTTCGCGCAGGGCCTCACGGGCGACGACGCTGTCCTGGTGGTCGCCGAGGACGTCCTGCAGCGCCTTCATGTGGTGGACGAACCGCCGGGCGGGCTTGCCGATCGCGGGACGGGCGGTCTCGGCGGAGTAGCGGGCGCGCTTGGCGGCCTTGCGGGCCTCGTGCATGGCGAGGTCCCGCTCCGGGCCCACGGGGGCGGCGAGCGCGGCCCTCATCCGGGCCTCGAGCCGGTCGAAGTCGCGCAGTACGGCGCCGGGCACCACCTCCAGCGCCGGGCGGGCGGCCGCCGGGCGCAGCGGCGGGTCGGCGAGGAGTGCGTCCAGGCTGTCGAGCAGGTCGAAGTAGCGGTCGCTGTCGAGTACGGCGGTCACGTGGCGGCGGGCGCCCCGGCGGCGGGTGCCCGACCAGGTGCGGAGCCGGCCGCGGACGGGGCCGATGAGCAACGGCTTGGGGAGTTCGCCGAGCCGCTCGTAGAGTCGGGCGGTGAGTACCTCGCGGTCCCGGTCGACGCCCAGCTCGGCGGCGAGCCACTTCAGCTCGTCGGCGATCGGGTCGGTCGCGGCCCGGTCGAGGACCTTGCCGAAGGAGCGGAAGGCGCTGCGCAGCCGCCGGGTGGCGACCCTCATCCGGTGGACGGAGTCGGGCAGTTCGCGGCGTACGGCGGGGTCGAGCTCGACGAGGGCGGCGGCTTGGGCACGGACGTAGTCCAGGATCTGGTCCCCGGCGGTGGCGACCCGCTTCTTCGGCTTCTCGGACGGCTTGGCGGGCTTCGCCGTCTTGGCGGTCCTGGCCTTTTTGCCGGTCTTGGCGGGCTCTGCGGTCTTGGCGGGCTTGACGGGCTTGGCCTTCTGACGAGGTCCCGGTCTGGTCTCCGCCAGCGCCCGGGCGAGTTTCGAGGGGCCGGGCGCGCGGCGGATCCCGGCCTTCCGGAGTTGACGCTCGACGGCGTCGAGGACGGCGGGGTCGGCGCCCTCCGCAAGTTCGACCTCGATCTCGGTCCAGTGGGCGGTGGGGCCGGCCCCGTCGCCGGTGGGCCGTTCCGCGCTGACCGCGTCGACGCTGACCTCGGCGAGCAACCGGCCGTCCGCGTCGAGGAGTTGGCGCAGCTTCCGCTCGGAGCGCAGCCGCATCACCGGGACGAGCGGGGCGCGGCGGACCCGCGACCGTACGAGGGCGGCCAGTTCGCGCGGGAGGCGGTCGGTCAGCGGGGCGCGGATCTCCTCGCGGGTGTCCTCGGCGAGCGGCAGTTTGAGGTGCCAGCCCGCGTCGCCGCCGCCGGTGCGGCGGCGCAGCGTGATGCCGTCCGCCGCCAGCCGTTCGGTCCCGGTGTCGTGGTAAGTGGCGTCGAGGGAGGCGACGCCGCGGTCGACCACGTCCGCGACCCCGGCGGCGGCGGTCAGGTCGGGCAGCCCGCCTTCGGTGGCCTCGTACTTGCGCTCGATCTCGCGTACCCGGTCGGCCATACCATGAATCTAGTCCGGCACCAGGGTGAACAACAGCCCTTGCCCGGACGGGGGCGGGCTCGCTTCGCCGCGCGGGGCCGCTGGAGACCGCCGTGGCGGTGATCCGCCACCGCGGCGGGGACCAGAGGGGGCCGGACCGCCCGGAACCGGGTCTGCCGGTCCGCCGGAAGGGCCTAGGCCGAGACGGGCCGCTGCACCTTGATCGACTGGAGGAGGCCGACCGCGATCCATACCGCGAACATCGAGGTGCCGCCGTAGGAGACGAACGGCAGCGGCAGGCCCGCGACCGGCATGATGCCGAGGGTCATGCCGACGTTCTCGAAGGTCTGGAAGGCGAACCAGGCGATGATCCCGGCGGCGACGATCGTCCCGTAGAGCTCGGTGGTCTCGCGGGCGATGCGGCAGGCGCGCCACAGCAGGACGCCGATGAGCACGATGATCAGGCCCGCGCCCAGGAAGCCCAGCTCCTCCCCCGCGACCGTGAAGATGAAGTCGGTCTGCTGCTCGGGCACGAACTGGCCGGTGGTCTGGTGGCCCTGGAAGAGGCCGGTGCCGGTGAGGCCGCCGGAGCCGATGGCGATGCGCGCCTGGTTGGTGTTGTAGCCGACGCCCGCCGGGTCGAGGTCGGGGTTGGCGAAGGCGGCGAAGCGGTTGATCTGGTACTCGTCCAGCAGCCCGAACTGCCAGACGCAGAAGGCCCCGGTGGCCCCGGTGGCGACCAGGCCGACGACCCAGCGGTTGGAGGCGCCGGAGGCGAGCAGGACGCCGAGGACGATCACGACGATCACCATGACCGATCCGAGGTCGGGCATCAGCATGATGACCCCGATCGGCAGCGCGGCGATGGCCAGGGCCATGACCACTGTGCGGTGGTCGGGGTACGGGCGGTCGCCCGCGTCGACCCGGGCCGCCAGCAGCATCGCCATCCCGAGGATGATCGTGATCTTGGCGAACTCCGAGGGCTGGAGCGAGAACCCGCCGCCGACCTGGATCCAGGCGTGCGAGCCGTTGATGGTGGAGCCGAGCGGGGTGAGGACGGCGGCGGTCAGCAGGATGGAGAACCCGTACAGCACGGGCACGGCGCCGCGCAGCGTGCGGTGGCCGAGCCACATCGTGCCGACCATGAGCGCGAGCCCGATGCCGGTGTTGAGCACGTGCCGGAACAGGAAGTAGTACGGGTCGCCCTGGTTGAGCTCGGTGCGGTTGCGGGTCGCGGACCACACCAGGAGCGCGCCGAGACCGGAGAGCAGCAGGGCGGAGCCGAGCAGTATCCAGTCCATGCGCCGGACCATGGAGTCGCGCGCGGTGAGCTTGCCCCACAGGCCCGTGTCGGGCCGGTAGCGGCTGACGGAGAAGCTGCTGGTCGGGCCGGCCACTAGAACCTCCGCCTCTCCAGGGGGGCGGCCAGCGGGGGCGGGCTCGCCGACTCGCTGGGGGACGCCGGCTCGTACGGCTTCGCGGGCTCGGCCTCGATGGTGCCGTCCCGGTCGATCCTGGGGAGGTCCTTCTGGGGCTCTGGGAGCAGGGCGCGCTTCTTGTCGAGGCCGCCCTTCTCGTCGGCGCCGTAGAGGGCGTTGTAGATGTTGCGCACCGCGGGACCGGAGGCGCCGGAGCCGGTGCCGCCCTGGGAGATCGTCATCACGATCGAGTAGTCCTTGGTGTACGTGGCGAACCACGAGGTGGTCTGCTTGCCGTAGACCTCGGCCGTACCGGTCTTGGCGTGCATCTTGATCTTGTCCTGCGGCCAGCCGCCGAAGCGCCAGGCCGCGGTGCCGCGGGTGGCGACGCCGGCGAGGGCGTCGTCCATCTGCGCCAGGGTCTTCTTGGAGACCGGCAGCTTGCCGTGGGACTTGGGCTGGATCTCCTGGACCTTCTGGCCGTCCGGGCTGACGACCGCCTTGCCGACGGTCGGGTCGTAGAGCGTGCCGCCGTTGCTGATGGCGGAGTAGATGGTGGCCATCTGGATCGGGGTGACGAGGGTGTCACCCTGGCCGATGGAGTAGTTGACCGCGTCGTAGGCGTGCAGCTTCATGCCCTCGAGGCAGCCCTCGCGGGCGAGCACGGTGTCGAAGTCCTTCTTCTTCGGCCAGGCCTTGGCCTGCTTGCACCAGCCGTCCTTGTTGGCCTTCCAGAAGTCCTTCTTCCACTGGCGGTCCGGGACGCGGCCCTTGACCTCGTTGGGGAGGTCGATGCCGGTCTCGGCGCCGAGGCCGAACTGGTGGGCGGTCTTGTAGAACCAGTCGTTGGCGTTCTTCTTGGGCTTGAGCCCGCCGTCCTTGCGCCACTGGTCGTGCGCCAGCTTGTAGAAGACGGTGTCGCAGGAGACCTCGAGAGCCCGGCCGAGGCTGATGGCGCCGTGGCTCTGCGACTCGAAGTTCTTGAAGACCTGGTTGCCAATGCTGTACGCGCTGGTGCAGGGGTAGCCGCCGTTGAAGTCGTTCCCGGCCTGCACCGCGGCCGCCGTGGAGATCACCTTGAAGATCGAGCCGGGGGCGGCCTGGCCCTGGATGGCGCGGTTCAGCAGCGGGTAGTTGGAGGCCTTGCTGGTGAGCTTCTTGTACGTTTTGCCGTCGATGCCGCCGACCCAGGCGTTGGGGTCGTAGTCGGGGTTGGAGGCCATCGCGACGACCCGGCCGGTCCTGGCCTCCATGACGACGACAGCGCCCGCGTCCGCCTCGTACGGGCGGTTGGTGTTGCGGTCGATCTCCTGGCGGGCGGTGACCATCGCCTGGTTGAGCTCTTTCTCCGCCAGCGCCTGCACGCGGGCGTCGATGCTGGTGACGACGGAGGAGCCGGCCTGGCCCTTGTCGCTCTTGGTGGTGCCGATGACACGGCCGAGGTTGTCGACCTCGTAGCGGGTGACGCCCGCGTCGCCGCGCAGGTACTTGTCGTAGGCCCGCTCCAGGCCCGAGCGGCCGATCTGGTCGGAGCGCAGGAGCGGGGAGTCGCTGTCCTTGGCCTTCTGGATCTCCTCGTCGGTGACGGGCGAGAGGTAGCCGAGGACCTGCGCGGTGTTGGCCTTGAGCGGCGAGGGGTAGCGGCGTACGGCGGTGGGCTCCGCGGTGATGCCGGGGAAGTCCTCGGAGCGCTCGCGGATCTGGAGCGCCTGCTGGGTGGTGGCCTCGTCGGTGATCGGGATGGGCTGGAAGGGCGAGCCGTTCCAGCAGGGCTGCGGCGTCTTGGCGTCGCAGAGCCGGACCTTCTCCTTGACCTCCTTGGGGGTCATGTCGAGGACGTCGGCGAGGCGGGTGAGGACGGCGTCGCCGTCGTCGGCCATCTTCAGCAGGTCGGTGCGGCTGGCGGAGACCACGAGCCGGGTCTCGTTGTCGGCCAGCGGCACGCCGCGCGCGTCGAGGATCGAGCCGCGGACGGCGGGCTGGACGACCTGCTGTACGTGGTTGCTGGCGGCCTCGCTGGCGTACTCCGCGCCGTTGCGGATCTGGAGCAGCCAGAGGCGTCCGCCGAGGGTGAGCAGCAGGGAGAAGACGAGGATCTGGAGCGCGATGAGACGGATCGTCACACGGGGGGTGCGCCCCGTCTCGGGGATGTTTGTCATAGCGCGTCAGCGCTTCCGTTGAGGGTGGGGGTGGGTGACGGGAGGGGGTTTGTCACA
>NZ_LIQY01000097.1 GCF_001418495.1 Streptomyces pathocidini
ACCCCGGCCTCGTCTCGTCCGAGGCGTTGCACGGCTTCGATGTACCGGTCCAGGTGTGCCGCGAGCCTTTCCAGTACGGCCCGAACGGGTGTCGACTGCCAGGCCATTCCCAGCGAGGTCAGCACCTGTTGGCCGGAGGGGGGAAGGCTGCCCACCAGCAGTGGGCACCGGGCCGCCTGTTCGACGTCCGCGAAGAAGCGGGCGTTGGCCTCCAACATCCCTCTCGCGAAGGCCCGTTCCATCCCGGGGTGGATCCCGGCGCGGGCGGCGGTGCTGACGAAGGGGAGCCAGTACGGCGCCCGCCCCCACCGCAGCTGCGGCAGCCGGACGACGAGGCCGGACACGCCCAGCAGGTAGTTGCGGGAGTCCGTCAGCTCCACCGCGTCCCGGTGGAGCACCCGGTAGTCGATCACAGGTTCCACCGGAACTCCGGCGAGGGAGGTCTCTCCGGGGACCGTGAGCCGGATGCCGGGCACCACGCGCGTGACCCGGATGTCCGCCGCCCTGAGCAGGCGGACCGCCGCCGCCACGGTTCCCCCCGTGCACATGTCGTCCTCGACGAGCTCGCACTCCACGTCTGCCAGGTCCTTGCGGAGCGCGCCCAGTTGGTCGGCGAGCGGCGGGCCGCCGGGCCGGGGGACGAGACCCACGCACCGGGTACCACCCAGCAGAAACCCCCGGGAGAGCCGGAGCTGCCCGTGGGCGCGCGTCACCAGGGGATCCAGACTGATCAGCGCGCGATCGCCCACCCGGCCGCGGACCGCCCGTTCCAGCGCTTCCGGTTGGACCAGGTGGAAGACGGTGCCGTGCGGCCGCACGACCGCATGGCACAGCTCGTCGCGTAACTCCTGCCGGAACCGCTGGTAGCCGGCCCGCACCGCGGCGGCGAGGTGGGCCCGCGACACCGGGCTGCGGATCGCGATCCGCCCCGTCAACTCCCGTACGCAGTAGGCGGTGTCATCCCGCATGACCATGACGAAGGGGTGGTCCGCCGGCACGTCGACCCGCAGCGGGGCACCGGAGCGGGGTCGGAGCGCGCGGACGGCGTCGGCGCCGGTGCCGGCCATCCCCGCCGGCGCCTGCGCCGGTTCTCCCACCAGCGTGCTGTTCGATGTCATGCCCCGTATCCCTCCCGGCGCGGGAAGATCCGGCTTCGCTCGATCTCGGCGCCGCCGTCGACCACTACCTCCAGCGGCATCGGGTGCCCGTGGAACAGGGCGAGCGCCGAGTGCAGGCCGTACGCGCCGACGTTGGGTACGGCGATCAACTCCCCCACGGCCAGGTCGGGGAGCCGGGCGCTGCTCGTCCAGCTGTCCAGGGGGTGGCACAGCGGCCCGGTCACGATGGTCTCGTGGAGCGGGCCGCCCGTGTCCCGGTCGGTCAGCAGCTCCGGATCGATACGCGGTTCCTTTCCGAGGCCGGACATGCCTCCGAGGTGGTTGACCCCGGTGTCGAGTACGACGATCCGGCGGCCCTGCGACCACTTCACCTCCAGGACCCTGGTCAGCAGGCGGCCGCAGCCGGCCGACAGATAGCGGCCGGACTCGAAGACCCCGACGGGGGAGCCGGTCCGCCAGGCGGGGACTTCGCGGTCGAGCAGGGCGCACAGCCGGTCCCTGAGCGTCCCGAACACCGGCAGCCGGCCGCGCGTCGCGTACGGGGCCCCGAACCCGCCGCCGAGGTCCAGCACCTCGAACTCTCGGCCCAGGGCCCGCCGGACCTCCTCCGCGACATGGAGGGCGTGCTCGAAGACCTTCAACAGCGCGTCCTCGCCCGCCAGGTTGCTGCCCATGTAGAGGTGGAGGCCGGCCAGCCGGACGTGTGCACGATCGGAGAAGAGCGACGGCTGTTCACGGATCCAGCGCAGGTCGGCGCCGAACTGCGACGGCCTGCCCGTCATCACCAGCCCGGCGCCCCGCGGCGGCTCCTGGGGGTTGATCCGCAGCAGCGCCGACAGTCGTACGCCCTTCTCCCGGCCCGCGCGGTCCAGTTGGTCCAGCGCTCCCGGGGAGTCCGCGGAGAACCGGCGGGCGCCCGAGTCGACGGCGCTCCACACGTCGGCGTCGCGCTTTCCCGGCCCGGTGTACAGCGTTTCGGCCGCCGCGAACCCCGCCGCCAGAGCCGCTTGGAGCTCTCCCGGGGAGCTGACCTCGGCACGGCAGCCGAGCCGGGACAGCTGTCGCAGGACGGCTGGGTGCGGGTTCGCCTTCAGGGAGTAGTAGAGCGGTGCGCCCTCGGGCAGCGCGGAGGTCAACAGGGCGTGCGCACCCCGTACTTCGGCGAGGTCGTAGACATAGCACGGGGTGTCCAGGCTCGACACGTCCAGGAGTGCGTCCATCGCGTCCTTTCGTGGGGCCGGGAAGAGGCCTGGCCACGCCGACCCGGGTACGGCCTTGAACTGCCGTGCCCGGGTGCGGCCGGTGAACTGCCGGGCCCGGGCCCGCGGTTCCCGTCATTCGACCCAGGTGCCGTCCTCCATGCGCCGGATCCAGTCGGTGGCGACCACCGCGTAGATCGGATCGGCCGACTGCTCGTCCTCTCTCCGGCACGCCTCCACGTACTTGATGGCGTGCGGATCGCCCGTCGCGACCGCCCGGTCGATCAGGGTCTCGTAGCCCACCGGCGTGACCGGCGCCGCCGGCTCCCGGTGGCCGGTGCCGTAGGCGCTGCGGATCGCGGCGGTGAACTGCCAGGTGGTGGCGGCAGTCGGCCAGTGCTGCTCGGCGGGCAGGTGCCCGAGTACCAGGCGTACGGCGGCCGGGACCGTGAGCGCGTGCACGAATCCCATGTACTTCTCGTGGTCGTCGGTCAGATAGGCCTGGGCCGCAAGCCTGGTGATCACGCTGAGGGCCCCGTCCACGTCGTCCGGGCGGCGCACGTCGTCCACGATCTCGCCGAAGTCGGGCTGGAGGTACAGCGCTTCCAGCCTGATGCGGAAGATCTCGCCGATGCCCTGCCGGGTGTGGAGTCTGGGCACCCTGTTCCAGGTGTCCGGCAGGTCGTGCCGGCCGAGGAACCGTCCGCTGCCCGGTACCTCCTGGTACCGGGCAGCCCAGTAGCCGAGGCCCAGGGCGAGCTCGTTGACCCGTTCGGGAGTCTCCTTCTCGGCCAGCGCGCGCACCGCGTGGCCGGTCCTGATCACCCCGTGGCCGCCGCCCGCCGGGAGTCCCGGCAGGAGCCGGGGCCACCAGTGGGCGAGCACTTCCTTCCAGGGCCGCTCGGCGAGCCGCGTCCGGAAGAAGAAGTTCCAGTCTCCGAGCAGCCTCATGTTGCCAAGCGCGGCCTGCCAGTTGGTCTCGTCGATCGTCAACGACCGTACGGGGGCGTCCCGGTAGAGCATCTTCCGGTAGTTGCCGACGAATCGGCCGACCGCTTCGGGACGGCCGAGGCGGACCAGCGCCTCCGCGGCCATCGGCCCGTGGTTGCTCACTCCCGGTCCCCATTCGGGCCCGCAGTCCTGGAGATAGGTCAGGGCCTCGTCCAGTACCGTCATGGCAGCTCCCGTGTCGCTCGGGGTTCGGTCATCCGCTGTCGCTCCGCTCGTCTCCGGAAGCCCGTACGGCGGCCCGTCACGCCAGGTTCCGGAGGGTGTCGGTGAGGAGGCGCCAGAACCTCGGCACGTCCAGCTCCAGCGCCACCCGTGCGTTGGGTTCGCGGTCGGTGACTCCGGCCAGGTCGATGGCGGTGGCACCCCGGGTGAACGCGCCGTGCAACTCGACGGCGACACCGGCTTCCTGGCAGCGGACCAGGGACGGATCGATCACCATGGCGACGACGACCGGGTCGTGCAGCGGCGGCTCCGCCATGCCCCAGATCTTGTCGTAGGTGCCGGACCGGAACCGCAGCAGCGCCTCGGCCGGCTTGCCGAGCCTGGGCACGGCGCCGATCTCGGCGAGGACCTCCGCGGTCACCAGCGCCTGGTGGGTGACGTTGAGGCCGCAGTAGGTGACCGGTACCCCGCTGCCCAGGACGATGCTCGCCGCCTCCGGGTCGAACAGGACGTTGGCCTCGGAGTAGGGCAGGAAGTTCCCCCGGTGTGTCGAGCCGGCCATGCAGAAGATCTCCCGGATCTTCGGGCGCAGGCCCGGCGCGGCGAGCAGGAGGGCAGCGACATTGGT
Organism: Streptomyces pathocidini; assembly: GCF_001418495.1. Classification (GTDB taxonomy): domain Bacteria; phylum Actinomycetota; class Actinomycetes; order Streptomycetales; family Streptomycetaceae; genus Streptomyces; species Streptomyces pathocidini. The sequence continues at coordinate 4,119 of NZ_LIQY01000097.1, forward strand.
CTGCGGACCGGTGGCGACGATGGTCACGGGTTCGGGGGACTCGGTGAGCACCGAGATCATGAGTTCCACGGCGTGCCGCTCGTCCTGCGGGACGGTCGGCTCGTCGAACTCCCAGCCGTCGAGGCCGGAGTCGCCGTGCACGTCCGGGCCGCCGTACCGGTCGCCCTGCCGGGGCCCCGCGTGCTCGCCGAGCAGGGGTCCGGCGTGGCCGGCCGCCACCGGGATGCCCTCGGCCCCGGCGAGGCTCAGCACGCGCCGCGCGTTGAGCGTGGACTTCTCCACGACGTGGTTGCCCGCCACCGCGGTGACGGCGCGCAGGTCGATGTGTTCGCTTCCCGCGGCGAGCAGGATCGCGAAGGTGTCGTCGTGACCGGGGTCGCAGTCCAGGATGATCGGGGTGGGTGTGGGCATGGGATCCCTTTCGGACCGGGAGTCGGGTACGGGCTCGGGCTCGGGCTCGGGCTCGGGCTCGGGCTCGGGC
>NZ_LIQY01000098.1 GCF_001418495.1 Streptomyces pathocidini
CGGCAAGGGCTCGGGCGGCAAGGGCTCGGGCGGCAAGGGTTCGGGCGGCAAGGGCTCGGACGGCGGGGGCTCCGGAATCTCGGTGCTGGTTCCCATGGCGCACGACCCTACGGCCCGCCACTGACACCCGTCCGCATACCATCGATGCAGACGGCCGAATCGTACGAGGGGACACGGCCGAACCAACGAGGGGACACCGTGGAAGACAGCGGCGAGAACGGGAAACCGCGGCGCCCCAGGGAGAGCGGCGGCGGCATCCTCATGGGCCGCCCCTTCGGTGTGCCCGTGTACGTCGCCCCCAGCTGGTTCCTCGTCGCCGCGCTCATCACCTGGGTCTTCGGCGGCCAACTCGAGCGCGTACTCCCCGAACTCGGCGGAATCCGCTACCTGGTGTCGCTGTTCTTCGCCGTCGCCTTCTACGCCTCCGTGCTCGTCCACGAACTCGCCCACACGGTCGCCGCGCTGCGCTTCAAGCTGCCGGTGCGCCGCATCCAGCTCCAGTTCTTCGGCGGTGTCTCGGAGATCGAGAAGGAGTCCGAGACCCCCGGCCGGGAGTTCGTCCTGGCCTTTGTCGGCCCGCTGCTCTCGCTGGTCCTCGCCGGCGTCTTCTACCTCGGCATGCAGGCCGTCGACCCCGGCACCGTCCCCGGCGTCCTCCTCGCGGGCCTGATGATCTCCAACCTGATCGTCGCCGCCTTCAACCTGCTGCCCGGACTGCCCCTGGACGGCGGCCGGATGCTGCGCGCGGTCGTCTGGAAGATCAGCGGCAAGCCCATGACAGGCACGGTGGCCGCCGCCTGGACCGGCCGCGCCCTCGCCGTCAGCGTCCTGGTCGGGCTGCCGCTGCTCACCCGGACCGGCGCGCTCGGCCGCGCCGCCGAGGACATCAGCGGCGTCGACACCATCACCGACGCCCTGCTAGCCGCCATCCTCGCCGCCATCATCTGGACCGGCGCGGGCAACAGCCTGCGCATGGCCCGGCTGCGCGAGCACCTCCCCGAGCTGCGGGCCCGCGCGCTCACCCGCCGCGCCGTCCCTGTCGAGTCCGAGACCCCCCTGTCGGAGGCGCTGCGCCGGGCCAACGAGGCGGGCGCCCGCGCCCTTGTCGTGGTCGACGGGCAGGGCACCCCGCTGTCGGTCGTCCGCGAGTCGGCCATCGTCGGCATCCCCGAGCACCGCAGGCCCTGGGTCGCGGTCAGCACCATCGCCCAGGAGATCAAGCCGGGCATGCGGGTCTCCGCCGAACTGTCCGGCGAGGAGCTCCTGGACACCCTCCGCGCGACCCCCGCGACCGAGTACCTGGTCGTGGAGGAGACGGGCGAGATCTACGGGGTGCTGTCCACCGCCGACGTCGAGCGGGCCTTCGTCTCGGCCATGGCCCGCCCCCGGTCCTAGAGAACCCGGTCCTGGAGAACCCGGTCCTGGAGCCCGCGCCAAGGGGCCGGTCCCGGGCGGCCGTGGCACGACCCCGCCCCCAGGGCCGGTAGGCTGGTCACATGTCCGAACCGACCGGTGCCGCCCGCCGTCGCGGGCCCTTCCAGGTCGGGGACCAGGTCCAGCTCACCGACCCCAAGGGACGCCACTACACCTTCACGCTCGAGGCCGGGAAGAGCTTCCACACCCACAAGGGCGCCTTCCCCCACGACGAGCTGATCGGTGCTCCCGAGGGCAGTGTTGTCCGTACCACGGGAAACGTCGCCTACCTCGCGCTGCGTCCCCTGCTCCCCGACTACGTCCTGTCCATGCCGCGCGGAGCCGCCGTGGTCTACCCCAAGGACGCGGGGCAGATCCTGGCGATGGCCGACATCTTCCCCGGCGCACGCGTCGTCGAGGCGGGCGTCGGATCCGGGTCGCTCTCCACCTTCCTGCTGCGGGCCGTCGGCGACCAGGGCATGCTGCACTCCTACGAGCGCCGGGCCGACTTCGCCGAGATCGCCGCCGAGAACGTCCGCCGCTACTTCGGCGCCGAGCACCCCGCCTGGCAGCTGACCGTCGGCGACCTCCAGGACAACCTCTCAGACACCGACGTCGACCGCGTCATCCTCGACATGCTCGCCCCCTGGGAGTGCCTGGAGGCCGTCTCCAAGGCCCTCGTCCCCGGCGGCATCCTCTGCGCGTACGTGGCCACCACGACCCAGCTCGCGCGCACCGTCGAGTCGATCCGCGAGCACGGCACGTTCAACGAGCCGACCGCGTGGGAGACCATGGTCCGCACCTGGCACGTCGAGGGCCTGGCCGTCCGTCCCGACCACCGCATGATCGGCCACACCGGTTTCCTGCTCACCGCCCGCCGCCTCGCGGACGGCGTCGAGCCGCCGCTGCGCCGCCGCCGCCCGGCCAAGGGCGCGTACGGCGAGGACTACGCGGGCCCGGGCAGCGGCTCCGGCGGCTCCTGACCGCTTTCCGTCCCCAACTCCCCGTCGCCGCCGCCGACTTCCGCCCAGGAAGCCGGCGGCGGCGCTTTCGGGCCCTGCTCCGCTCTCCGTCCTGCTCTGTACGCGGCTCCGCTCTCCGTCCCGCTCCCTACGCGCCGCATACGCGCTGTGTCCGGCCGTGTACCCCGCTGTCACGCCGGCGTGTGACGTGTGGCACGATGCTGCTCACCCCAGCCGACTCCGCTTTCCCAGGAGCAACTCGCGTGCAGCCCTCGGCAGGCCCCGCCACCGACCTCCCCCACTCCCACACCCGGCCGGTCCACTGGATCGGTACCGCCACGGCGCTCGCCGCCGTCCTGGGCGCCGCCGCCCTGATCCAGCCCTCCGCCGCCACCGCGACCCAACCGGCCGCCGGTTCCGCCGCTTCCGCCGCGGACCCCGCCTCGGTGGGCGCCCCCGACCCGGAGAAAGCCGAATACCCCCTGGACTGCGGCCCCAACTCCGTGGACGTGGTCAAGCAGGGCTCCGCCGACCTGGACGGCGACGGGCGCCAGGAGACGGTCGCCGTGGTCCGCTGCGAGGCCGGCTTCGGCACCCCGCCCAGCGGCATCTACGTCCTCACGCACCCCGCGTCCGGCCAGGGCGCGCCCCGCGTCGCCGAGACCTTCCTGGACCCACGGGAGGGCATGAGCGTCACGGACTTCGCGGTCCGCGGCCGCACGGTCTCGGCCAAGCTGCTGGGCTACTCCTCGCGCGACGTGCCGCGCTGCTGCCCGGATCTGCAGCGGAAGGTCAAGTGGCGTTGGAGCGAGGGGAAGTTCGAGCTGACGGCCGCCCCGGTCGCGGGGAGTGTGTGACCCGTCACCCGCGGTCGGATCAGTCCGCGTCGGGGCCGTAGACCTCCACGCCGTCGGTGACCCGGCGTACGTGAATGCAGTCGCCCGGGCACTCGTTGGCGGAGTTGACCACGTCCTGGAGCACCGGCAGCGGCACGGGCGTTGCGGCCCCCGGCTCCGCCAGCAGCTCGTCGTCCGCGCTCTTCACGTACGCCAGGCCGTCGATGTCGAGCTCGAAGACCTCGGGCGCGTACTGGGCACAGATCCCGTCGCCGGTGCACAGATCCTGGTCGATCCACACTTCGAGGGACTCGTCGCGCGCGGTCATCTCGCCTGCCGTTTCCTGCCGCTGTTCCTGCGTTTTCGAACCAATTGGAGCCAGCCCTGACGGGTGTTGACCGTCTCGACCATACAACCGGTCGCTTCCCGGTGCTGTTGGCTGGGTATTCCCCTGGCGTGAGGACGTGCGCAAGGGTGAAGATCGGACACAGCCCGACCGTGTTTGTGATCTAGGGGTTTCAACCTGCACCGGCCCAGGTAGGGTCAGGAAGCGTCCAGCTCCCCTTGGAGGAGGTGAGGACCGTGGCAGCCCACGACGACGACATCAACCGCGGCATCCGGCCCGGACGTGGTCCACAGGACCAGGCGGGCGAGGTCGCCTATCTCGAGCAGGAGATCGCCGTCCTGCGGCGCAAGCTCGCCGACTCTCCGCGGCACACGAGGATTCTCGAGGAGCGGATCGTCGAGCTCCAGACCAACCTGGCCGGCGTGACCGCACAGAACGAGCGGCTCGCCAACACGCTCCGTGAGGCGCGCGACCAGATTGTGGCCCTCAAGGAGGAGGTCGACCGGCTCGCCCAGCCGCCGGCCGGCTTCGGAGTCTTCCTGCAGGCGATCGAGGACGGGACGGCCGACATCTTCACGGGGGGCCGCAAGCTCCGGGTGAACGTCAGCCCGAGCGTCGAGCTGGAGGAGCTCCGGCGCGGCCAGGAGGTCATGCTCAACGAGGCGCTCAACGTGGTCGAGGCCATGGAGTTCGAGCGCGCCGGCGACATCGTCACGCTCAAGGAGATCCTGGAGGACGGCGAGCGCGCCCTGGTGCTGGGGCACACCGACGAGGAGCGGGTGGTGCGGCTCGCCGAGCCGCTGCTGAACACCACGATCCGGCCCGGTGACGCCCTGCTGCTCGAGCCCCGGTCCGGCTATGTCTACGAGGTCGTCCCGAAGAGCGAGGTCGAGGAGCTCGTCCTCGAAGAGGTCCCGGACATCGACTACGACCGGATCGGCGGCCTGGGCAACCAGATCGAGCTGATCCGCGACGCGGTCGAGCTCCCGTACCTCTACCCCGACCTCTTCAAGGAGCACCAACTCCGGCCGCCCAAGGGCGTACTGCTGTACGGGCCGCCCGGCTGCGGCAAGACGCTGATCGCCAAGGCCGTGGCCAACTCCCTTGCCAAGAAGGTCGCGGAGGTGACCGGACGGCCCGCGGGTAAGAGCTACTTCCTGAACATCAAGGGCCCCGAGCTCCTCAACAAGTACGTCGGCGAGACCGAGCGCCACATCCGCCTGGTCTTCCAGCGCGCCCGGGAGAAGGCGAGCGAGGGCACCCCGGTCATCGTCTTCTTCGACGAGATGGAGTCCCTGTTCCGCACCCGCGGCTCCGGCGTCAGCTCAGACGTGGAGAACACCATCGTCCCGCAGCTGCTCGCGGAGATCGACGGTGTGGAGGGCCTGGAGAACGTCATCGTCATCGGCGCCTCCAACCGCGAGGACATGATCGACCCGGCGATCCTGCGCCCCGGCCGCCTCGATGTGAAGATCAAGATCGAGCGTCCGGACGCGGAGGCGGCGAAGGACATTTTCGCGAAGTACCTGGTCCCCTCGCTCCCGCTGCACTCCGATGACCTCACCGAGCACAAGGGCTCGCCCGAGTCCGCGGTGGACGGCATGATCCAGTCGGTCGTGGAGCAGATGTACGCGGAGTCCGAGGAGAACCGCTTCCTCGAGGTCACGTACGCCAACGGGGACAAGGAGGTCCTGTACTTCAAGGACTTCAACTCCGGCGCCATGATCCAGAACATTGTGGACCGGGCGAAGAAGATGGCCATCAAGGCCTTCCTCGACCACAACCAGAAGGGCCTGCGCGTCTCCCACCTGCTCGCCGCCTGCGTGGACGAGTTCAAGGAGAACGAGGACCTGCCCAACACCACCAACCCGGACGACTGGGCCCGGATCTCCGGAAAGAAGGGCGAGCGGATCGTCTTCATCCGCACCCTCGTCACCGGAAAGCAGGGCGCGGACACCGGCCGGTCCATCGACACCGTCGCGAATACCGGCCAGTACCTGTAAAGACAGTCCGGCTGCGGATGCCCCTCGCCCGGGCATCCGCAGCCGGGTGCGTTTTCGGCGCAAATGATCTCCCAGCCACCGCAAAGGCGTTCTAGGCTCTTCGGTACTGCCGAGTCTCGGCGAATTGCGGGGACCGCAAGGAGGGCCGCATGACCGTACGGCGAGTAATGGGCATCGAGACGGAGTACGGGATCTCCGTCCCCGGTCACCCGAACGCCAATGCCATGCTCACCTCGTCCCAGATCGTGAACGCCTACGCGGCGGCGATGCACCGGGCGCGCCGCGCCCGCTGGGACTTCGAGGAGGAGAACCCGCTGCGGGACGCCCGCGGCTTCGACCTCGCACGCGAGTCCGCGGACTCCAGCCAGCTCACCGACGAGGACATCGGCCTGGCCAATGTCATCCTCACCAACGGTGCGCGGCTCTACGTCGACCATGCGCACCCCGAGTACAGCGCCCCGGAGGTCACCAACCCGCGCGACGCGGTGCTCTGGGACAAGGCGGGCGAGCGGATCATGGCGGAGGCCGCCGAGCGCGCGGCCGCGCTCCCCGGCGCCCAGCCGATCCACCTCTACAAGAACAACACCGACAACAAGGGCGCCTCGTACGGCACGCACGAGAACTACCTGATGAAGCGGGAGACCCCGTTCTCGGACATCGTGCGCCACCTGACCCCGTTCTTCGTCTCCCGCCAGGTCGTCACCGGCGCCGGCCGGGTCGGCATCGGCCAGGACGGCCACGAGCAGGGCTTCCAGCTCAGCCAGCGGGCGGACTACTTCGAGGTCGAGGTGGGCCTGGAGACCACCCTCAAGCGCCCCATCATCAACACCCGGGACGAGCCGCACGCGGACGCCGAGAAGTACCGCAGGCTGCACGTGATCATCGGGGACGCCAACCTCTCCGAGATCTCCACCTACCTCAAGCTCGGCACCACCGCCCTCGTCCTGTCCATGATCGAGGACGGCTTCATCGCCGTGGACCTGGCCGTCGACCAGCCCGTACGGACCCTGCACGAGGTCTCCCACGATCCCGGGCTCAGTCGGCTGATCACGCTCCGCAGCGGCCGGACACTCACCGCCGTACAGCTCCAGATGGAGTACTTCGAGCTGGCCCGCAAGTACGTCGAGGAGCGCTTCGGCGCCGAGCCCGACGAGCAGACCGCGGACGTCCTCACTCGGTGGGAGGACGTGCTGAACCGTCTGGAGCGGGACCCCATGAGCCTGTCCGGCGAGCTGGACTGGGTCGCCAAGAAGGAACTGCTGGAGGGCTACCGGCGCCGGGACCGGCTCGACTGGGACGCCGCCCGGCTCCACCTGGTCGACCTCCAGTACGCCGACGTGCGCCCCGACAAGGGCCTGTACAACCGCCTGGCGGCCCGCGGAAAGATGCAGCGCCTGCTGGACGAGGACGCGGTACTCAAGGCCGTCACGAACCCTCCGGAGGACACCCGCGCCTACTTCCGCGGCCGCTGCCTGGAGCAGTACGCCGACGACGTGGCCGCCGCCTCCTGGGACTCGGTCATCTTCGACCTCCCGGGCCGCGACTCCCTCCAGCGCGTACCCACGCTGGAGCCCCTGCGGGGTACCCGGAACCACGTCAAGGAGCTCCTGGACCGCTGCCGCACTGCCGAGGAGCTGGTACGGGTGCTGTCCGGCAGCTGATCTGCGCGGATCCCGATTCCCGGGACGCGGCTGAAACGGCGCGGATCCGGGAATCATCCGGGTGGCAGTCGGACGTTGAGGAAACGACAGGGCCGATGTCGGACCCCGGCTGTAGGGTCTGATCTTGACCGATCGAAATCGTGTCGGCGAACCGAGCGGGGTGAGGGATATGGCGACCAAGGACACCGGCGGCGGTCAGCAGAAGGCCACGCGCTCCACCGAGGAGGTCGAGGAGACCGCGCAGGACGCGGAGGTCTCGGAGGACCTCAAGGAACGGCAGGAGAAGCTGTCGGACGACGTCGACTCCGTCCTGGACGAGATCGACGACGTCCTCGAGGAGAACGCCGAGGACTTCGTGCGGTCTTTCGTACAGAAGGGCGGCCAGTAACAACGGCCTCATCCGTCCCGCGCTCTCTCGGAGGGGGTGCGGGACGGATGACTTTTCCCGGGTCCGGGTAAGGTCCGGGCAGAATTCCAAGATCTCGTGGAAGGACACGTGTGGAAGCCAACACTCGTAACACAGGGCGTCTGCCGGCTGCCTTCCTGACGCCCGGCTCCTCGTCGTTCCTGGACTTCCTGTCCGAGCACTCGCCCGAACTGCTGCCCGGGAAGCGGCCGTTGCCGCCGGTGCAGGGCGCGATCGAGGCGCCGCACGGCACGACCATCGTCGCCGCCACGTTCCCCGGCGGCGTGGTGCTCGCCGGTGACCGGCGGGCCACGATGGGCAACGTGATCGCGCAGCGCGACATCGAGAAGGTCTTCCCGGCCGACGAGTACTCGGCGGTGGGCATCGCCGGCACGGCGGGCCTGGCCGTCGAGATGGTCAAGCTCTTCCAGCTGGAACTGGAGCACTTCGAGAAGGTCGAGGGCACCACGCTCTCCCTGGAGGGCAAGGCCAATCGCCTGTCCACGATGATTCGCAGCAACCTCGGCATGGCCCTCCAGGGCCTGGCCGTGGTCCCGCTCTTCGCCGGCTGGGACGTCGACCGCGAGAAGGGCCGGATCTTCTCGTACGACGTCACCGGCGGCCGGTCCGAGGAGCGCGGCTTCGCGGCCACCGGCTCGGGCTCGGTCTTCGCCCGCGGCTCCCTGAAGAAGCTCTTCCGCGAGGACCTCACCGAGAGCCAGGCGCTGACCCTGGTCGTCCAGGCGCTCTACGACGCCGCCGATGACGACTCGGCCACCGGCGGGCCCGACATGGCGCGGCGGATCTACCCGGTGGTCACGGTCATCACCGACGAGGGGTTCCGGCGGCTGACGGAGGCCGAGGCCTCCGAGGTCGCCCGGGCCATCCACGAGCGGCGGCTGGAGGAGCCGGACGGCCCGCGGGCCGCGCTGCTCTGAGGCGGCGGACGAGCGGAATGCACGGAAGCACGTGTCACTGACAGAAAGGGACGGATAGCCGGTGTCGACGCCGTTCTATGTCTCACCCCAGCAGGCCATGGCCGACCGGGCCGAGTACGCCCGCAAGGGCATCGCGCGCGGCCGCAGCCTCGTCGTGCTGCAGTTCACCGACGGCATCGTCTTCGTCGGCGAGAACCCGTCCCGCGCGCTGCACAAGTTCAGCGAGATCTACGACCGCATCGCCTTCGCGGCGGCGGGCAAGTACAACGAGTACGAGAACCTCCGGATCGGCGGCGTCCGCTACGCCGACCTGCGGGGCTACACCTACGACCGCGAGGACGTCACCGCCCGCGGGCTCGCCAACGTCTACGCCCAGACGCTCGGCACGATCTTCTCCAGCGCCGGGGAGAAGCCGTACGAGGTCGAGCTGGTGGTCGCCGAGGTCGGCGAGGCTCCGGACGGCGACCAGATCTACCGCCTGCCGCACGACGGCTCGATCGTCGACGAGCACGGCTCGGTCGCGGTCGGCGGCAACGCCGAGCAGATCAGCAGCTTCCTGGAGCAGCGCCACCGGGACGGGATGACGCTCGCGGAGGCGCTCAAGCTGGCCGTCCAGGCGCTGTCCCGGGACAGCAACGGCGGCGAGCGCCAGCTGACCGCCGACCAGCTGGAGGTGGCGGTCCTGGACCGCACCCGCCCCCAGAAGCGCAAGTTCAAGCGCGTAGTGGGCCGCCAGCTCGCCCGCCTCCTTGAGCCGGGTTCGCCGTCCGGCGCGGAGGAGGGCGACTCGGACACCGAGCCCGACGAGTAGACGGCTACCAGCCGTTTTTGCGGCGGGTCGCGCGGGTTGAGCCGGGCGGGCGCGCCAGGTTCCGGCCGGTTCACCACCGCCGGGTCTTGGCCGCCCGCGGCCGGTTCGGCACCGCCCTATTCCGTCCCCGCCGTTGCGGCGGGCGGTTTAGGCGCAGCAGGCAAAGAACTGCCCGCCGCAATGGTGAGCAACGGGGACGGCGGAGCCCGGCGGTGCCGAACCGGCCGCATCCGGTGCCGCAGCAACCGCGGACGGTTGTTCGCCCTTGCGGCGGGTGCTTCTTCGCCTGCGGCGCAAAACTCCTCCCGCCGCGATGGCGGGAGGGGGCACGGTGGAGCCCGGCGGTGCCGAACCCGGCGCAATCGGGGGCGGCTGAACGGGCACCGGTCGACCGATTGTGTGCCCCTTGGCCGGATGGCCGGATGGCCGGATTCCCTACGCGGGAGGCGGTGCGGCGGTGGAGGCGCGAGGGAACAGGGTTACCGGGATGGTCGCGGAGGTCGGCGGGCGGCCCTCCAAGGCCGTGAGGAGCGCGTGCATTCCGCCCGCGCCCACCTGCTCCGCCGAGAGGCGGACCGTGGTCAGTTCCGGCTCCAGCGCGGTGGCCAGGGTCAGGTCGTCGAAGCCGGTGACCGAGACGTCCTCCGGGACGCGCAGGCCCAGGCGCCGCGCCGCCTTGCAGGCCCCCGCCGCCAGCAGGTCGTCATCGCACACCAGCGCCGTCGGCCGCGGCCCGGGGCGGGACAGGGCCCGCTCGGCCGCGGCGCGAGCCGCCTCCACCTCGAGCGCGGTGGGCTCGGTGTGCACCACCGCGCCCGGCACACCGCGTACCGCCTCCGCCAGGGACCGCGCCCGCTCGCGGAAGGTCCAGGAGTCCACGGCCGCGGCGACGTGGACGAGGCGCCGGTGCCCGAGGGACAGCAGGTGCCCGGCGATCTGCCGCATCCCGTCGGCGACTTCGGGGTTCACGGTGGCCGCCGCCGCGCTGTCGGCGGGGTCGCTGTCCAGCATCACCAGCGGCAGCCCGCCGTCCTGCAGGGCAGCCAGCGCGTCCGCGGCCATGGAGGAGGCGATGACGCCGTCCAGCGCGGCGCGGGCGGAGGTGAACGGGTCCTGCGCCGGACCGACCCCCTCCGGGGACGGGTAGAGGACGACCCCGAAGCCGTTGTCGGCGGCCACCCGGGCCGCCCCCGCGTACACCCGGGCGAAGAACTCGCTGGTCAACGCGGGAACGACGAGCAGCGCGGTCCGCGTCCGCCCCAGCCGCAGGCTGCGCGCCGCGAGGTTGGGCCGGTAGCCGAGCTGCTCGGCCGCCGCCCGCACCGCCTCGGCCGTGGGCTCCGAGACGCGGCCGTGCCACTTCTCCCCGAGCACCAGCGACACCGTCGCCTGGGACACCCCGGCGGCCCGCGCCACGTCCCGGCTCGTCGCTCTGGCCCCCGCCGGATCGCTCCGCACCGTGCCTCCGTCGTCCTCGGTCGCGCCCGCCCCGCCGCAGGTGGACGGCGGGCTGGCGCCATGGTACGTATAACGGAGGCCGTTATACGTAAAACCCGAGCAGGAGGCGCACATGGCAGCGGGGTACGCGGAACTGCTGCGGACCCGGCACGCGGCCCGGCTGCTCACCGGCACGCTCGTCGGGCGGCTGCCGAACGCGACCGGGCACATCGCCATCGTGCTCTTCACCCGTGCGGAGGGCGGCAGTTACTCGCTCGCCGGCGTGCTCGCGGCCGTCTACGGACTGGCCACCGCCGCCGGTCAGCCGCTGCTCGGCCGGGCCGTGGACCTCTACGGCCAGCCGCGCGTCATGCTGCCCGCCGCCGTGCTCTCCGGCCTCGGCATGGCGCTCCTGGCCGTCGTCGGGATCGATCCGCTGCCGGCCGCGTACGCCGCCGTGCTGGTCGCCGGGGTCTGCACGCCGCCGCTCGAAGGCGGCCTGCGGGCGCTGTGGCCGAGCGTGCTGAAGCGCGAGGACCGGGTGCACACCGCGTACGCGCTGGACGCCGTGGCGCAGGAGGTCATGTTCACGGTCGGGCCGCTGCTGGTGACCCTGCTGGTCGCCGCCTGGTCGGAGGCCGCCGCGCTGCTGGTCATCAACGCGGTGGGCGTCCTGGGCGCGCTCTCCGTGGTCGTCTCGGGGCCCTCCCGGGCCTGGCGCTCGGCGCCGCGCGAGGCGCACTGGCTCGGTGCGCTGCGCTCGCCCGGGCTGCTCGCCCTGCTCGGCTCGCTGTTCTTCGTCGGCCTCGCCCTGGGCTCGATCACCGTCGCCGCCCTCGCGTACGCCGAGGGCCACGGCGGGGACACGGTGTACGGCGTGGTGATGGCCGCGCTCGGCTTCGGCGCGCTCGCGGGCGGCATCGCGTACGGGGCCAGGCAGTGGGCGGGGCCGCCCGAGCGGCGGCTGGTGGCGCTCGTCGCGCTGCTGGCGCTGGGCTATCTGCCGCTGGCCCTGGCGCCGGGAGTGGCGGGCATGACCGCCCTGTCCGCGCTGTCCGGTCTGTTCCTCGCGCCCGTCCTCGCCTGCGCGTTCGTGGTCGTCGACCGGCACGCGCCGCGTGGCACCGTCACCGAGGCGTTCTCCTGGGTGGTCACCACCTTCGGCGTCGGCGCGGCGGTCGGAACGGCCGCCGCGGGACCGGCCGTCGAGCGCGGCGGCGACCCCGCCGGCTTCGCCGTGGCGGGGGTGAGCGGTCTGGTGGCGCTGCTCGTCCTGCTGGCCACCCGGCGGGTCCTCGCAGTTCCCGGGCGTACGAGGGCAGTTGGGCAGGCGGCGGAAAATGATCGAAACGGTGCTGTCGAACCCGGTTTCAGAGCAGGCCGTCAGGCGTAATGTTCAGTCATGGACCGCCGCATCTTCGGGCTGGAGAACGAGTACGGCGTCACGTGCACGTTCAGGGGACAGCGCCGACTGTCACCTGACGAAGTGGCGCGCTACCTCTTCCGCCGTGTCGTCTCGTGGGGCCGCAGCAGCAACGTGTTTCTGCGCAACGGCGCCCGCCTGTACCTCGACGTGGGCTCGCACCCGGAATACGCAACGCCCGAGTGCGACAACGTGGTCGAGCTGGTCACCCATGACAAGGCGGGCGAGCGCATCCTGGAAGGCCTGCTCGTCGACGCCGAACGCCGCCTGCACGAAGAAGGGATCGCGGGCGACGTCTACCTCTTCAAGAACAACACCGACTCGGCGGGCAACTCCTACGGCTGCCACGAGAACTACCTGGTGGCCCGGCACGGCGAGTTCTCCCGGCTCGCGGACATCCTGATCCCGTTCCTCGTCACCCGCCAACTGCTGTGCGGCGCGGGCAAGGTGCTGCAGACCCCGCGCGGCGCGGTCTACTGCGTCAGCCAGCGCGCCGAGCACATCTGGGAGGGTGTCAGCTCCGCCACCACCCGCTCCCGGCCCATCATCAACACCCGCGACGAGCCGCACGCCGACGCCGAGCGCTACCGCCGGCTGCACGTCATCGTCGGCGACTCCAACATGTCCGAGACGACCATGCTGCTCAAGGTCGGCGCCACCGACCTCGTCCTGCGCATGATCGAGGCGGGCACGGTGATGCGGGACCTCACCCTGGAGAACCCGATCCGGGCCATCCGCGAGGTCAGCCACGACATCACCGGCCAGCGCAAGGTCCGCCTCGCCAGCGGCCGTGAGGCCTCGGCCCTGGAGGTCCAGCAGGAGTACTACGAGAAGGCCGTCGACTTCTGCGAGCGGCGCGGCATCGTCAGCGGCACGGTCGAGCGGGTCCTCGAACTGTGGGGGCGCACGCTCGAGGCCATCCGCACCGAAGAGCTCGACAAGATCGGCACCGAGATCGACTGGGTGATGAAGTACAAGCTGCTGGAGCGCTACCGCGCCAAGAACAACATCACCATGTCGCACCCGAGGGTCGCGCAGATAGACCTCGCCTACCACGACATCCACCGCCAGCGGGGGCTCTACTACCTGCTGGAGAAGCGCGGCCAGGCGGCCCGGGTCTGCAACGACCTGAAGATCTTCGAAGGCAAGTCGGTGCCCCCGCAGACCACCCGCGCACGGCTGCGCGGCGACTTCATCCGCCGCGCCCAGGAGCAGCGCCGCGACTTCACGGTCGACTGGGTCCACCTCAAGCTCAACGACCAGGCGCAGCGCACCGTGCTGTGCAAGGACCCGTTCCGGTCGGTGGACGACCGGGTGGAGAAGCTGATCGCCGGGATGTGACGGCGTACGGGATGTGACGAGAGAGGACACGCAAGCGGGCGCGCGCCGAGGCCTTCGGGGCTCCGGCGCGCAGCCGTGTCCGGGCGCCGTGGACCTTGCGGTCACAGGTCGTAGAGTGGCGGGACTGGCCGCAGAGTCCCCACGATCCGAGTTGGACTGATGACGCACACGAAACACATCCGCCGCCTGGCCGTAGCGCTGGCCGTGCCCGCCCTGCTGTTCACCGCCGCGTGCGGCTCCGACGACGCCGGCGGCTCGTCGGGCTCCGGTGTCGTCAAGGTGGAGGGCAAGGAGGGGGAGAAGCCGAAGATCTCCGTGCCGAAGGACGCCAAGCCCTCCGACAAGGTCGTGGTCAACACGGTCAAGGAGGGTTCCGGCGCCGAGGTGAAGAAGGGCGACCTGGTCCGGCTGGACTTCGCCGGGGAGACCATGAAGGGTGGCCAGGACCTCGGCAACACCTGGGCCAAGCAGCCCGGCGCCGACGCCAAGGCCCCGCGCACCCAGGTGGTGCAGGAACTGGGCGCGCAGAGCGCGCAGCCCGTCATGCCGCCGAAGGTGATGGACGAGCTGGTCGGCAAGAAGGTCGGCAGCCGCGTCGTGGTCGAGGGCACCGCCAAGGCGCTCATCGGCGAGCAGCTGAACCCGCAGTCGGGCATCAAGCCGGCCGACGGCCTGGTCTGGGTCATCGACATCGCGGGTGCCAAGAAGGTGGACAAGAAGGCCGAGGCCAAGGGCGAGCAGGCGGCCACCGAGGCCGGGCTGCCGACGGTGAAGGCCGAGGGCCAGAAGGCCGCCACCATCACCATCCCCAAGGGTGAGAAGGCCCCCACGGACCTCAAGGAGCAGGTCCTGATCAAGGGGGACGGGCCGAAGGTCAAGGCCGGTGACGGCCTGATCGCCCAGTACACGGGCGTGAAGTGGGAGGACGGCAAGAAGTTCGACTCCTCCTGGGACCACGGCGGCGCCACCGCGTTCCAGATCGGCACCGGCTCGGTCGTCAAGGGCTGGGACCAGGCCCTGGTCGGCAAGAACGTCGGCGACCGGGTGCTGGTCGTCATCCCGCCGAAGCTCGGATACGGCGGCAGCCAGAGCGAGTTGGCGAAGAACACCCTGGTCTTCGTGGTCGACATCGTCGGCATCGTCTGATCGGGCGAAACGTTCTCTGACAGACTGGCACCGTTTACGACAAGATCCATTTCCAAAGATCGTTCGTAGGAGCAGCAAGTGAGCATCGACAAGCCCGAGATCGACTTCCCGGGTGGCGAGCCCCCGGCCGACCTCGAGATCAAGGACATCTGGGAGGGCGAGGGCCCGGTTGCCAAGGCCGGTGACACCGTCGCCGTGCACTACGTCGGCGTCTCCTTCAGCACCGGCGAGGAGTTCGACGCCAGCTGGAACCGCGGCACCCCGCTGCGCTTCCAGCTGGGTGTCGGCCAGGTCATCTCCGGCTGGGACCAGGGTGTGCAGGGCATGAAGGTCGGCGGCCGCCGCCAGCTGACCATCCCGCCGCACCTGGCCTACGGCGACCGGGGCGCCGGCGGCCGCATCAAGCCGGGCGAGACGCTGATCTTCGTCTGCGACCTGGTCTCGGTCTGACCCGCTGCGGTCTGACCTGCTGCGGCCCGACCACCGGGTTCGACCACCGAGGTTCGACCACCACGGTGACCGACGCGGTCCGACCGCCACGGTCCGATCGCCGTGATCCGATCGACGGGCCGGATTGGCGGGCCCGGATCGGTGAATCGGTCCGATTCGGCGCCGAAAACGACCTTCGAGGACCCATGCCGTCAGGCATGGGTCCTCGGCTTTTGCCACCGCTCCGGGGACCGGTACGGTCATCGGTGCGCAACCACAACGAGAAAGGGTGTCGATGGCCATCGCCAAGGCAGAGCGGCTGATGAATCTGGCGCTGTGCCTGCTCGGGACCCGCCGGCCGCTCAGCAAGCGCGAGCTGCGTGCCTCCATCGAGGCCTACGCCGCGGCCTTCGGGCCGGGGGAGGGTGCGCCCGGCGGCAGCGGGGCCTCGGGGACCGACGACGCCTTCAACCGGATGTTCGAGCGCGACAAGGACGACCTGCGCGAACTCGGGCTCGTCATCGAGACCGTCGAGGGTGCGGACGGCGACCCCGGCTATCTCGCCCGCCGTGACAGCAACCGCCTCCCGCCCGTCTCCCTCGACGCCGAGGAGGCCGCGGCCCTGGGCCTGGCCGCCAAGGTGTGGCAACAGGCCCGGCTCGCCGGGGCCGCCAGCGGCGCCCTCCAGAAGCTGCGCGCTGCCGGAATGCCGCTCGCCGACGACCCGTACGAGGGCCACAGCGCCCTCGAACCCCGCATCCCGGTCCACGAGGCCGCCTTCGAGCCGCTGATGCTGGCCTGCCGCGACCGCCGCCCGGTCGTCTTCGACTACCGCAAGGCCACCGCCGCCCACCCCGTGACCCGGCACGTCGAGCCGTGGACCCTGGAGTGCTGGCGCGGCCACTGGTACCTCGCGGGCTGGGACCGGGACCGGCAGGCCGAGCGGGTCTTCCGGCTCTCCCGGATCACCGGCCGGGTCCGCTCCCGGGCCGCCGCCTTCACCGCGCCCGTACCCGACCACGTCACCGTCCGCGGGACCGTGGAGAGCTGGGCGGGCGAGACCGCGACCGGCACCGCCCGCATCCGGCTGCGCGCCGGGGCCGGCTACCCGCTGCGGGCCAGGGCGGTGAGCACCAGGGCCGCCGGGGACGGCTGGGACGAGCTGGAGATCCCGTACGGGCACGGACTGGACGCCTGGCTGGTCGAGTTCGGGCCCGACGTGGTGGTGCTGGCCCCGAGTGAGCTGCGGGCCGAGGTCGTGGACCGGCTGCGCGCCGTGGCCAAGGGCTGAGAGGAACGGGGAACCCATGGCCTCGAACGCGATCGACCAGACCCGGCGGATGCTCTCGCTGGTGACCTATCTGCGCGAACGCCCCGGCGCCCGCGTCGCCGACGTCGCCCGCGCCTTCGGCATCACCGAGGACGAGCTGATCGCCGACCTCGACGTGCTGCCCATGTGCGGTACGAGCTTCCGCGGCGGCGACCTGCTCGACATCGACACCGACGGGGACCGCATCTGGTGGCACAACCCGGATGCCGTCGGCAGCAGTTCGGGCGAGCCGCTGCGGCTGGCCGCCGACGAGGCGACCGCCCTGCTCGTGGCCGCCCGCGCGGTGGCCACCCTCCCCGGGCTGCGGGAGAGCGACCGGCAGGCGCTGCTGCGCGCCACCGCCAAGCTGGAGGCCGCGGCGGGCGAGGCGGCGGGCGCCAGCTCCCGGCTGTCGGTGACCTTCGAATCCGAGGGCGGCGTGTTCGCCGACATCGACCGGGCGATCTCCGAGCGCCGCCGGGTCTGGCTGCGCTACTACTCGCCCGCGCGCGACGAGTTGACGGAGCGTGAGGTCGACCCGATCCGGCTCTTCGCCGTCGGCCACACCTACGTCGAGGCCTGGTGCCGGCTCTCGGAGGCACGGCGTACGTTCCGGCTCGACCGGGTCGCCGAGCTGCGGCTGCTGGACGAGCCCGCCGACCCACCGCCGATCGAGCTGCGGGACCTGTCCGAGGGGCTGGTGCAGCCAGCGGCCGAGGACCCCGAGGTCGTGGTCGAGGTCGGCCCGGCCGGGCGCTGGGTCGCCGAGTACTACCCGCACGACAGCGCCGAGGAGCTGGCCGACGGCGGGCTGCGGATCACCCTGCGCACCCCGGACCCGGCCTCGCTGCGCCGCCTGGCGCTGCGGCTCGGCCCGGACGGCCGGATCGTCTCGCCGCGGGATCTCGCGGACAGCGCGCGGCAGGCGGCCCTCGAGGCGCTCGCGGGCTACGGCGAGTGACCCGCCGCCCCGCGCGGGGCCCCGCGCGGTGACGCCCGCGGTGCGCACGCCGCGTGCGATGACGAGTGAACGGACCGGCCAGTGAAGGGACTTGGGGTACGCATGGCGCCCACCGCGGTGGTCTTCAAGGCCGCCTGCCCGGACTGCCGGGCCCGCTTCGAACTGGCCTCGGACGCCATCCGGCTGGCCATCGGCGCCAGCGAGCGGACCACCTTCTACTCCTTCACCTGCCCCGACTGCGGCACGGCCGTGCGCAAGCCGGCGGGGGAGCGGATCGTGGAACTGCTCACCGGCGGCGGTGTACGGACGCTCCGGCTGCACCACTAGGCTCCTCCCCATGCTCTGGCCCATGCTCGCGATCACCCTCGCCTTCGGCGGAATCGCCGTCCTCGGAGTCCTCGCGGCCCGCGTCTTCCTCGAAGTGCGGCGGCTGGCGCGGCAGGTGGGGGAGAGCTCGGAGCGGATCGCCCGGGCGGCCGAGGACCTGGAGCGGGCCGCGGTCCCGCTCGCCCAGCAGGCGGAGACGCTCCGAGGGACCTAAGTCCCGCAAGAGATGGGGCTTTTGTCCTATTTGGCCGGCAGGTTCGGCCCGAGCGTCGGGCCCATCTTCGTACGGGTACTCTGCACGCTGTGGCCCAAGAAGCGAGGCGCGGGCCGCAATCGTGTATACGCACGGGGATTGCCCAGTGTTTACCCCTGCACGTTACGATCGCTGCCAGCACGGACAGTCGGACGCTTGTTCCGGCCGGCCGGGCAGGCCCACCCCATGCCGCCTCGGTGAGAAGGTAGTCACACATGATCGGCAATCTGAAGCCCCTCGAGATCGTCCTGATCATCGCTGTCATCCTGCTGTTGTTCGGTGCCAAGAAGCTCCCTGAGATGGCCCGTTCGCTCGGCAAGTCGGCTCGCATCCTGAAGAGCGAGGCGAAGGCGATGAAGAAGGACGACGAGGCCTCGGCCGGCTCCACTGCCACCTCCGCCGACTCCAGCGCTCCCCAGCAGCCGGCCCCGAGGACGATCCAGGCGGCCCCCGGCGACGTGACGAGCTCGCGTCCGGTGACCGAGCCGAACCGGACCGCGCAGAGCTGACATCGGCCGCCCGGGCCGCACCAGGCGGCCGGCGGCCACCGCACGAGACGAGGAACGTGGGTTGCTGAAGTCTGCCCGCAAGCAGCAGCAGAGAGACCCCGAGGGTCGGATGCCGCTCGCCGAGCATCTGCGTGAGCTGCGCAACAGATTGGTGAAGTCGGTGCTGGCGGTCCTCGTCATCACCATCGCCGCCGGCGTCTACTACGAGCCGATCGCGGACTTCCTCACCGCGCCGATCCGGGAGTCGGTCGGCTGCACGGCCAGCTTCAAGGAGCTCGCCACCCAGGGCGACAACTGCGCCCAGCTCACGATCGACGGACTGCTCGGCCCGTTCACGATCATGATCAAGGTCGCGCTGATGACCGGTGTCGTCCTGGCGTGCCCGGTCTGGCTCTTCCAGCTGTGGGCCTTCCTGGCCCCCGGCCTCCACCGGCATGAGAAGAAGTACGCGCTCAGCTTCGTCGGGGCGGGCATCCCGCTCTTCCTCGGCGGCGCCTACTTCGCCTACCTCATCCTGCCCACCAGCGCCGCGGCGCTGATCGGGCTGACCCCGGACGGGCTGGGCATCAGCAACCTGGTCAAGCTGGACGACTACCTGGACATCGTCACGCGCCTGGTGGTCGTGTTCGGCCTGGCCTTCGAACTGCCGCTGCTGCTGGTCCTGTTGAACTTCGGCGGGGTTGTCTCCGGGCGCCGGATGCTCGGCTGGTGGCGCTGGATGATCATGGGCATCACCATCTTCTCGGCGGTGGCCACCCCCACCGGTGACCCGATGACGATGCTCGCGCTGGCCGCGCCGATCGTGTTTCTCTACTACGCGGCCACCGGCATCGCGCTGGCCAACGACCGCCGTCGCCGCCGCAGCAACCCCGACGCGGGGCTCGACGACGACGAAGCCTCCGACCTCGACCTCACCCCGGAGTCGGTGGACGAGATCGAGCCGGTCCAGCCCTCCCGCATGCTCCCCGAGCAGGCCTCGGGACCGGACCGGGACGAGCGGCGCGACGGGTTCGACGACGTGACCTGATCACGTGATGTGACGGTCGGAATGATCGGGACCGCTGTCAGTGGCGGCCGGTAGGCTCGGAGACACGATGACCGAGGACCTGTCCCCTGCCGAGCGGTACGCCGCTGCCCGGATTCGCGCCGCCGAGCAGTCCACCGCACTCGCCCCCTTCCGCGAGCTGTACGACTTCGAGCTCGACCCCTTCCAGATCGAGGCATGCCAGGCCCTGGAGGCCGGAAAGGGCGTGCTGGTCGCGGCGCCCACCGGCTCCGGGAAGACCATCGTGGGCGAGTTCGCCGTCCACCTCGCCCTCACCCAGGGCCGCAAGTGCTTCTACACCACGCCGATCAAGGCCCTGTCCAACCAGAAGTACAACGACCTGGCCAAACGCTACGGCCCGGCGCGGGTCGGGCTGCTGACCGGCGACAACAGCATCAACGCCGAGGCCCCGGTGATCGTCATGACCACCGAGGTGCTGCGGAACATGCTCTACGCGGGCTCCCAGGCGCTCATCGGCCTCGGGTATGTGGTCATGGACGAGGTGCACTACCTCTCCGACCGCTTCCGCGGCGCCGTCTGGGAGGAAGTGATCATCCACCTCCCCGAGTCCGTCACCCTGGTCTCCCTGTCCGCCACGGTCTCCAACGCCGAGGAGTTCGGTGACTGGCTGGACACCGTCCGTGGCGACACCGAGGTGATCGTCTCCGAGCACCGGCCCGTCCCGCTGTGGCAGCACGTGCTCGCGGGCCGCCGGATGTACGACCTGTTCGAGGAGAAGTCGGGCGCGGGCGCCACCTCCGGCTCGGGCAGCACCTCCGGCAGCGGGCGGCGCGCGGTCAACCCCGACCTCGTACGGCTGGCCCGGATGGAGAACAGCCGGACGTACAACCCGCGCGATCGGCGCCGAGGCAAGATGGTGCGCGAGGCGGACCGGGAGCGGGAGCGGCGGCAGCGCAGCCGGATCTGGACGCCCAGCCGGGTCGAGGTGATCGACCGGCTCGACTCCGAGGGGCTGCTGCCGGCCATCACCTTCATCTTCAGCCGGGCCGGCTGCGAAGGGGCCGTCCAGCAGTGCCTGCACGCGGGGCTGCGGCTCAACGACGACGAGGCGCGGGCCGAGGTGCGCGCGCTGGTCGAGGAGCGCACGGCCGCCATCCCTGACGAAGACCTGCACGTGCTGGGGTACTTCGAGTGGCTCGAAGGGCTGGAGCGCGGCATCGCGGCGCACCACGCGGGCATGCTGCCGACCTTCAAGGAGATCGTCGAGGAGCTGTTCGTACGGGGCCTGGTCAAGGCCGTGTTCGCCACCGAGACCCTGGCCCTGGGCATCAACATGCCCGCCCGCTCGGTGGTGTTGGAGAAGCTGGTCAAGTGGAACGGCGAGCAGCACGCCGACATCACCCCCGGCGAGTACACCCAGCTGACCGGCCGGGCCGGGCGGCGCGGCATCGACGTCGAGGGCCACGCGGTGGTGCTGTGGCAGCGCGCCATGGACCCGACCGCGCTGGCGGGGCTCGCGGGCACCCGCACCTATCCGCTGCGCTCCTCCTTCAAGCCCTCGTACAACATGGCCGTCAACCTGGTCTCCCAGTTCGGGCGGCACCGCTCCCGCGAGCTGCTGGAGACCTCCTTCGCGCAGTTCCAGGCCGACCGCTCGGTGGTCGGCATCTCCCGCCAGGTGCAGAAGAACGAAGAGGGCCTGGAGGGCTACCGGGCCTCCATGACCTGCCACTTGGGCGACTTCGAGGAGTACGCCCGGCTGCGCCGCGACCTGAAGGACCGCGAGACCGACCTGGCCAAGCAGGGCGCGGCCCAGCGCCGTGCGGCCGCCGCCACCGCCCTGGAGAAGCTCAAGCCGGGCGACGTCATCCACGTACCGACGGGCAAGTACGCGGGGCTGGCGCTGGTGCTGGACCCCGGGCTGCCCGCCGGGCGCGCCAACGGCCACCGCGGGTTCGAGTACCACGACGGACCGCGGCCGCTCGTCCTCACCGCCGAACGGCAGGTCAAGCGGCTCGCCTCGATCGACTTCCCGGTGCCGGTGGAACCGCTGGAGCGGATGCGGATCCCCAAGTCGTTCAACCCCCGCAGCCCCCAGTCCCGGCGCGACCTCGCCTCCGCGCTGCGTACCAAGGCCGGCCACATCGAGCCCGACCGGCACCGCAAGGGGCGCTCGCAAGCGGCCGACGACCAGGAGCTCGCCCGGCTGCGCGGCGAGATACGCGCGCACCCCTGCCACGGCTGCGCCGAGCGCGAGGACCACGCCCGCTGGGCCGAGCGCTACCACCGGCTGCGGCGCGACAACCGGCAGTTGGAGCGCCGCATCGAGGGCCGTACGAACACCATCGCCCGCGCCTTCGACCGGCTCTACGCGCTCCTGGCCGACCTCGGCTATCTGCGCGGGGACGAGGTCACCGACGACGGGCGGCGGCTGGCCCGGCTCTACGGCGAGCTGGACCTGCTCGCCTCCGAGTGCCTGCGCGAGGGCGTCTGGGACGGGCTCAAGCCGGCCGAACTGGCCGCCTGCGCCTCGGCGCTGGTGTACGAGGCGAGGACCGCCGACGACGCCCTGCCGCCCAAGCTGCCGACCGGCAACGCCAAGCAGGCGCTCGGCGAAATGGTGCGCATCTGGGGCCGGTTGGACGCCAAGGAGGAGGAGCACCGCATCAACGAGTCGGAGGGCGTGGGCCAGCGCGAGCCCGACCTCGGCTTCGCCTGGGCGGCCTACCGCTGGGCCTCCGGGCACGGCCTGGACGCGGTGCTGACCGAGGCCGACATGCCCGCGGGTGACTTCGTGCGCTGGTGCAAGCAGGTCATCGACGTCCTCGGCCAGATCGCGGAGGCCGCGCCCGAGGGCAGCCCGGTGCGCAGGAACGCGCGGCGCGCGGTGGACGGGCTGCTGCGCGGGGTGGTGGCCTACTCCTCGGTGGGGTGACCCACCGGCTCGGCCGAGCGGGACGCGGCGGCCGCCGCGTCCCGCTCTCGTGCTCTCTCGGCGCGGCAGTGGGAGCGGTCCTGGCGCGGAAGTGGCAGCGGCGCGGTCCGGCCGACCAGCAGGCGGGGCAAGCCGGTTCGGGGAGGGGAGCGGCTGTCCCGCCAGCGGCTGTTCCGCCCCTCGCGTTTCAGGCGGCGCCGGTCTCCTGTTCCGCCTCCACCTGGGCGTTCCAGTCGCGCTTCGAGGCCTGCCAGCCGTCCTCGTCGTGGCCGCGCCGCCAGTAGCCGGAGATGGAGAGGTGCTCCCGCGCGACCCCCCGCTCCAGGCGCAGATGGCGGCGCAGCTCTTTCACGAAGCCCGCTTCGCCGTGGACGAAGGCGTGCACCTCGCCCTTGGGGAACTCCAGTTCACGCACGGCCGCCAGGAGCGCCGCGCCGACCGGGGCGCCGTCGCGGTGCAGCCACACTACTTCCGTGTCCACCGGAACGGTGAGTCGCTGCCGCTCCTCCGGGCCTGCGACTTCCACGAAGGCGCGGACCGTCGCCCCGTCCGGTACGCGCTCCAGCGCCGCGGCGATGGCGGGCAGGGCGCTCTCGTCGCCCACCAGCAGGTGCCAGTCCGCGGCCGGGTCGGGGGCGTAGGCGCCGCCGGGGCCCAGGAAGCGGACCTCGGCGCCCGGTTCGACGGTCACCGCCCACGGCCCGGCCAGGCCGGTGTCGCCGTGGACGACGAAGTCCAGTGTCAGCTCCCGCCGTTCGGGGTCCCAGGCACGCACGGTGTACGTACGCATCCGCGGCCACTGGTCGCGGGGCAGCTCCCGCCGCACGGCCTCCAGGTCGAACGGCTCGGGGAGCGTGGTGCCCTCGGCCGGGAACAGCAGCTTCACATAGTGGTCGGTGTACTCCCCGGCGGGGAAGCCCGCCAGGCCCTCGCCGCCGAGCACCACCCGCACCATGTGCGGGGTGAGCCGTTCCTTCCGCACCACCCGCGCCCGGTGGAGCTGCGGCTTCCTGCGTGCCGGACGGTCTGCCACGTCGGCCTCCCCCTCGGAGTCGGGCTAACTTAGGTAGACCTAACCTAACAGGGTCAGCCGCTGAGCGTCGCCAGCAGCCGCTGCATCGAGCCACCCAGCCCCCACCGCTCCGCCAGCGCCACCACGGCCGCCGGATCCCGTGGCTCGCGCGGCAGCGTCGCGTCGAAAGCCGGGAGCGGTACGTCGGTGGCGACCTGTACGACCTTGGGCGCGACCGCGAGGTAGTCCCGCGCCTCGACCAGCCGCCTGCGCTGCGAGACCGTCAGCTGCTTCGACATCGGATCGGCCACCGCGGCCAGGATCCCGGCCAGGTCGCCGTAGGCCGCGAGCAGCTTGGCGGCGGTCTTCTCGCCGATCCCCGGGACCCCCGGCAGGCCGTCGCTCGGGTCGCCGCGCAGCAGCGCCAGGTCCGCGTATCCCCGCCCGTCCACGCCGTACTTCGCGCGCAGCCACGCCTCGTCGACGGCCTGGAGCGAGCCCATGCCCTTGACCGGATAGAGCACCCGGATCCCGCGCGCGTCGTCCACCAGCTGGAACAGGTCGCGGTCGCCGGTGACGATGTCCACGGGCCCGGGCGCGAGCCCCGTCAGCGTGCCGATCACGTCGTCCGCCTCGTAGCACGCCACGCCGACGCGGGCGATGCCCAGCGCGTCCAGCACGTCCTCGATCACCGGCACCTGCGGGGAGAGGGTGTCCGGGACCTCCTCCACGTCCGGGCTCTCCGGCGCTCCCCCCGGCTTCGCCGGGAGCGCCTCCTCGGCGACCCGGTGCGCCTTGTACGTGGGGATCAGCTCGACCCGCCAGTGCGGGCGCCAGTCGGCGTCCATGCAGGCCACCAGGTCGTCCGGCTGGTGGTCCTGGACGAGCCGGGTGATGAAGTCGAGCAGGCCGCGGACGGCGTTGACCGGCGTGCCGTCGGGGGCCCGGACCGAGTCCGGCACGCCGTAGTAGGCGCGGAAGTAGAGGGAGGCGCTGTCGAGGAGCATCAGGCGTCGGGTCACACCCCGCATGATGCCGCACTCCACTGACACCGCCGGGGTGCCGGCGGCGCCGGGCGGTACCGGCGAGGTCCGGGAAACGGGCCCGCCGCAAGCCGAGCGCTTGTGAACTGACTCACTTGTGGGTTTGTCATGCGTTTCAGGGGGGCAGGCGCGCGTCCGGCCCGCCGACGGGGGAGGCGGGCCACGTACGTTCTACCCGAGAGGTGCATGTGTCGAAGTTGCAAGCCGAGCACTTGTACAAAGTGTTCGGCAGACGACCGGAAGAGGCGGTCAGGAAACTGGAGGGCGGCGCCGACCGCGACGACCTGCGCGCGGACGGCACGACAGCCGCCGTCATCGACGCCTCCTTCTCTGTCGAGGAGGGCCAGATCTTCGTGGTCATGGGCCTCTCGGGATCCGGCAAGTCCACCCTGCTGCGGATGCTGAACGGGCTCTTGGACGCCACCGCGGGCCGGGTGCGCTTCGACGGCCAGGACCTCACCGAGCTCAGCCCCCGAGAGCTGCGCGCGGTCCGCTCCCGCAAGATCAGCATGGTCTTCCAGCACTTCGCGCTGTTCCCGCACCGCAGCGTGCTGGAGAACGCCGCCTACGGGCTCGAGGTCCAGGGCGTAGGGCGCGCCGAGCGTGAGCGGCGGGCCACCGAGGCGCTGGAGCTGGCCGGCCTCAAGGGCTGGGAGACCTCCTGGCCCGACGAGCTGTCCGGCGGCATGCAGCAGCGCGTGGGCCTGGCCCGCGCGCTGGCCACCGATGCCGACCTGCTGCTGATGGACGAGTCCTTCAGCGCGCTGGACCCGCTGATCCGCCGCGACATGCAGGACCAGCTGCTGGAGCTCCAGCAGGGGCTGAAGAAGACCATCGTCTTCATCACCCACGACCTCAACGAGGCCATGCGCCTGGGCGACCGCATCGCCGTCATGCGCGACGGCCGGATCGTGCAGACCGGCACCGCCGAGGACATCCTTCTCACCCCGGCCAACGACTACGTGGCCTCCTTCACGCAGGACGTCGACCGCTCCCGCGTGCTCACCGCCGGCTCGGTCATGGCCGACGTCGACGAGGTGCTGGGCACCCGTACCGCCGACGGCACCGAGCTGCGCCGCGCCGAGGACCTGCTGGCCGCCGCGCCCGCGAAGGTCGGTGTCGACACCCCGATCTTCGAGCTGTTCACGCCCTGCTCGACCAGCGGTGTCCCGGTCGCCGTGACCGACGCCGCGGGCGAGCTGGTCGGCGCGGTGCCGGCCGAGCGGCTGCTCGCCGTGCTCGGCGAGCCGATGCAGCAGGACGAGGCCGCGCCCTCGACCGGCGCCGCGGGCGGCTCGCCCGAAGGCGCCGAGCCCGAGGGGAAGGTGACCGCCGGTGCCTAGGATCGACATCGGCGGCTGGGCCGACTCCGCGGTCGACTGGCTGCGCGACAACCTCGACTGGCTCTTCACTCTCATCTCGTCCGTCCTGGGCGGGATGTACGACGGGTTCCAGGCCGTGCTCGGCGCCCCCGAACCGCTGCTGCTCGCGGGCATCTTCGCGGTGCTGGCGTTCTGGCTGCGCGGTCTGCTGGCCGCGGTCCTCACCTTCGCCGGCTTCGCGCTGATCGACTCGATCGAGCAGTGGGGCCAGACGATGGACAGCCTGGCGTTGGTGCTCGTAGCCGGGTTCCTGATCGTCGTCGTGGCCGTGCCGCTGGGCATCTGGTCCGCGCGCAACCGCGCGGTCAGCGCCACGCTGCGGCCCGTACTGGACTTCATGCAGACGATGCCCGCGATGGTCTACCTCATCCCCGGCATCCTCTTCTTCGGTGTCGGGGTCGTCCCCGGCATCGTCGCCACCATCGTCTTCGCCATGCCGCCCGCGGTCCGCATGACCGAGCTGGGCATCCGCCAGGTCGACGAGGAACTCGTCGAGGCCGCCGAGGCGTTCGGCACCCACCCCCGCGCCACGCTGCTGCGGGTCCAGCTGCCGCTCGCGCTGCCCACGATCATGGCGGGCATCAACCAGGTCATCATGCTCGCGCTGTCCATGGTCGTCATCGCCGGCATGGTCGGCGGCGGCGGTCTCGGCCAGTCCGTGTATGACGCGATCAGCTCGGTCAACGTCGCGCTCGGCTTCGAGGGCGGCCTCGCGGTCGTCATCCTCGCCATGTACCTGGACCGCATGACCGGCGCCCTCAACCAGCGCGTCTCGCCGCTCGGCCGCCGCGCGCTGGCCAAGGCGCAGGCGATGCTCGGCGGCGGCGCCAAGGTGCTGCACTGGAAGCCCGCCACCTCGCTCGCGATGGTCGGCGTGGTCGTCCTCGCGCTGGCCGCCGGTGGACTGAGCGTCTTCGGCAAGGCCGACAAGGACAAGGGCCACGAGATCAAGATCGGCTACGTGGCCTGGGACGAAGGCACCGCCTCCACCTGCCTGTGGAAGGAACTCCTCGAGCAGCGCGGCTACCAGCCCAAGGTCCAGCCGCTGGACGCGGGCGCGCTCTACACCGGCCAGGCCCGCGGCGACATCGACATCCAGACCAACTCCTGGCTGCCGGTGACCCACGAGGCCTACTGGAAGAAGTACGGCAAGGACCTCGAGGACTACGGCGCCTGGTACGACAAGACCTCGCTGGAGATCGCCGTGCCCTCGTACGTCAAGGGTGTCAAGACCCTCGACGACCTCAAGGGCAAGGGCGGCCTGTTCAAGAACAAGGTCGTCGGCATCGAGCCCGGCGCGGGCGAGATGAAGCTGTACGAGGACAAGGTGCAGAAGCAGTACGGGCTGGAGGGCGAGTACCGGCTCCTCAAGTCCAACACCTCCTCCATGCTCGCCGAACTGGACCGCGCCTACGCCAAGAAGGAGCCGGTCGCGGTCACCCTGTGGTCCCCGCACTGGGCGTACGACAAGTACGAGCTGACCAAGCTGAAGGACCCCAAGGGCGCCTTCGGCACCGGTGACGGCATCCACACCCTCGGCCGCAAGGGCTTCGCCCAGGACGAGCCCGAGGTCGCTCGCTGGATGAAGAACTTCAGCCTGGACGAGCAGCAGCTCACCTCCCTGGAAGCCGAGATCCAGGAGGCGGGCAAGGGACACGAGCAGGACGGCGTGCGCGCCTGGCTGAAGAAGAACCCTGGCATGGCCGACAAGCTGGCCCCCGCCGCCGACGCCGAGTACGCGAAGGGCAAGGACGCGGGCAAGTCCGTCGACATCGGCTACCCGAACTGGGACGAGGGCATCGCGGCCACGTACCTCTGGAAGGCCGTCCTGGAGAAGCGCGGCTACCGGCCCACCATCCGCCAGCTGGACGTCGGCCCGATGTTCACGGGCCTGTCCACCGGGCAGATCGACGTGGAACTCGACGGCTGGCTGCCGGTCGCGCAGAAGCAGTACTGGGACAAGTACCAGAACGACCTGGTCGACCTAGGGGCGTGGTACGACAAGACCTCCCTGGAGATCGCCGTGCCGTCCTACGTCAAGGGCGTCAGGACCATGGACGACCTGCGTAGGCACAAGGACCGGTTCAAGGGCCGGATCATCGGCATCGAGCCGGGCACCGGCCAGATGATGCGCCTGGAGGACAAGGTCATGCCGGCCTACGGGCTGGGGGACTTCGAGCTGACCAAGGCCGGCACCTCCTCGATGCTCGCGGAGCTGGAGCGCGCGTACGCCAAGAAGGAGCCCGTCGCGGTCGTCCTCTGGTCGCCGCACTGGGCGTACAAGAAGTACGACCTGACCCGGCTCTCGGACCCCAAGAAGACCTGGGGCGCCAACAACCGGATCAAGTCGCTCGGGCACAGGTCCTTCCCCGGGAAGTTCCCCGAGCTCAGCGGCTGGCTGAAGAACTGGCACATGTCTCCCGACGAGCTGATGAGCCTGGAACAGGCCATCCAGGAGGCCGGCCAGGGCAAGCAGGAGGAGGGCGTCCAGGAGTGGATCGACGCCCACCCGGGCATCATCGACCGGCTGGCGCCGGTGAAGTAGCCCGCTGAAGTATCCGGCGCCGCACGCCACTTCGCGTACGGCACCGCACCCCCGCGAGCCCCAGCCCACCACGGACGCTGTTGGTTATTCGGGGGCTGCGTGACGGCGGCCTGTGTGACCCCGTTGGGGTTACGCAGGCCGTTGTGGGTCTGGTCAAGACGAGTCGTCTCGGGAAGCCGTCAGTGGCCGTGATCCACGGGTGCTAGAAGTGATCGGGAAGCCATGGTTCGAACTGCGCTGTGCTGCGGATGAGCGTTGCCAATGCCTCTTCGGATTGTGCGCGGAGCCCGGCCATGCGCGCTGATGTGGGGGTTCGGTAGCCGCCCGCGTACCAGACCGCGAGTTGCCTTCTGGTGAGGCTGACCTGGCTCTCTACGGTGGTGGGGTGGAGTTGTGCTGATCCGCCGGTGATCCGGAACATGTAGCGGTCCCAGGTGCGGCCGTTGTCGTTTTCGATCTCGATGGGCACCGTGGCGTCGAGGTCTTTGGGCCATCCCCGGAGCCGTACGGCCTCGGCGGCGTTGAGGATGCGGAGCATCCATGGGTGCCAGGCCTCGGAGATGGGCCGGTGGCGGTGGAGGTTGTGCAGGAGGGTGGGGTAGGGCAGTGTGCCGCGGCGGAACTCGGCGGTTTCGGCGCGGGTGTTGTGGCGGCCGAGGAAGGCCAGCATGGCCCCGGCAGTGTCCGCGTCGGTTGCCCAGAAGTCGTGGATGAC
>NZ_LIQY01000099.1 GCF_001418495.1 Streptomyces pathocidini
GAGCAGCAGCCCGCGGCCGCCGTGCATCAGCTCGTAGAGGCGACCCCGCTTCAGCGCCACGTCCCGCATCCGCCGGCCGAGCAGCGCGTGGCCCTCGCCGAAGTCGTAGCGGACACCGATCGCGGTGATCTTCTCGATCAGGTGCCGGTTCACCTCCTCGAAGTCCATCAGCTCCGACAGCAGTCGGCGCACCGCCCGGGGCCCCGGCTCGGTGGACAGCAGCTCCATCTGCGCGCGGGTGTTGTTCAGTACGTCGGCGGCCACCGGGTGGCGTTCGGTCTGGTAGCTGTCGAGCAGCCCTTCCGGCGCCCAGCCGCGAATCTCGGCGGCCAGCTTCCAGCCGAGGTTGAACGCGTCCTGGACGCCGAGGTTGAGGCCCTGCCCGCCCGTCGGCGGGTGGATGTGCGCCGCGTCGCCGGCCAGCAGCACCCGGCCCACCCGGTAGCGCTCGGCCTGCCGGGTGGCGTCGCCGAAGCGGGAGAGCCAGCGCGGTGAGTGCACGCCGAAGTCGGTGCCGGCGAACGCCCGCAGCTGCTGCTTGAACTCCTCGAGCGTCGGCGCGACAGCGCGGTCCTCGGCCACCCCCTCGGCGGGTACGAGGACGCGGTACGCCCCGTCCCCGAGAGGTCCGAGGCCGAACCGCAACTGGGTCTTGCGGACTTCGGCCACCACGGCGGCCAGCGCCTCCGGCGCCATGGTCGCCTCCATCTCGCCCAGCAGCGTCTCGACCCTGGTGGGCTCGCCGGGGAAGCCGACGCCGAGCAGTCTGCGCACCGTGCTGCGGCCGCCGTCGCAGCCGACGAGGTAGCGCGAGCGCAGCAGCGTGCCATCGGCCAGCTCGGCGCTCACCCCGTGTGCGTCCTGGCTCAGCCCGACCAGTGCGCAGCCGCGCCGGATCTCGGTGCCGAGCTCGGTGGCGCGCTCGGCCAGTAGGCGGTCGGTGACGGGCTGCGGGATGCCGAGGACGTATCCGTGTGCGGTGTCCAGCCGGTCAGGTGACGGCTTGCTGAGGCCGGCGAAGAAGCCGCCGACCGGATACTTCTTGCCGTGCGCGAGGAACCGTTCCAGCAGACCGCGCTGGTCCATCATCTCGATGCTGCGCACGTGCAGACCGAGCGCGCGGACATACGCGGCCGGCTCCGCCAGCTTCTCCAGTACGAGTACGCGCACACCGTGCAGCCGCAGTTCGGCGGCCAGCATCAGGCCGGTCGGCCCGCCGCCGGCAATGATCACGTCAATCATGAAGGACCCTATTCCCGCAGGTTCTGGCTTGAACGGGCGATTCTGCGGTATTAGGGGGGCCTTGCCGCAAGGCCCCCCGTGCGCTATATGTTGAGAGTGGCAAGGAGTTCCGACTCCTTGCCTTTCCTTTTGCGGTCTGCTCGCGGCCGGTCCGCCCGCGGCCGGCACCGCCCGTGTAGTCCTGTCGGAGGGGCCGATTACGATCGGCTCTCGTGGGCAGCGTGCGGCAGATACCGGTGATCGTTCTTGCGGGGTTCCTGGGGGCAGGGAAGACGACCCTGCTCAACCATCTGTTGAGCAGGAGCGGCGGGAGCCGCGTCGGGGTGGTCGTCAACGACTTCGGGGCGATCGAGATCGACGCGATGATGGTCGCCGGGCAGGTCGACTCGATGGTCTCGCTCGGGAACGGGTGCCTGTGCTGCGCCGTGGACACCAGCGAGCTGGACGCGTACCTGGAGCGGCTCGCCCGCCCGAGCGCCCGGATCGACGTGATCGTCATCGAGGCGAGCGGTCTGGCCGAGCCGCAGGAGCTCATCCGCATGATCCTCGCCAGCGACAACGACCGCATCGTGTACGGCGGTCTGGTCGAGGTCGTGGACGCGGCGGAGTTCCCGCGCACCCGCGAGCGGCACCCGGAGATCGACCGGCACCTGGCCATCGCCGATCTGATCGTGCTCAACAAGGCGGACCGGGTGAGGGAG
The DNA here is from genome assembly GCF_001418495.1 of Streptomyces pathocidini. Taxonomy (GTDB): domain Bacteria; phylum Actinomycetota; class Actinomycetes; order Streptomycetales; family Streptomycetaceae; genus Streptomyces; species Streptomyces pathocidini. The sequence continues at coordinate 1,944 of NZ_LIQY01000099.1, forward strand.
GCGGAGCGCGCCGCGGTCCTCGCCCGGCTCGCCGAACTTGGCCCCGGCACCCCGATCGTCCAGGCCTCCCACGGGCGGGTCGACCCCGAGCTGCTCTTCGACCGCGCGCCGCGCGCCGGCATCGAGGAGGCGGTCCGGCAGCTGTCCTTCGAGGACCTGTGCCGGGAGGAGGCGGAACACGCGGACCACGGCGGCCATGCTCACCACGGCGGCCATGCCCACCACCTCCACACCGCCTACGACAGCGTGGAGTTCACCTCCGCCGAACCCCTCGACCCGCGGCGGCTCCTGGACTTCCTCGACGGCCGGCCCGCCGGGCTCTACCGCATCAAGGGCTTCGTGGACTTCGGCCCCGGCGACCCGCTCAACCGCTACACCGTCCACGCCGTCGGCGACTTCCTGCGCTTCTACCCCGCACCGTGGGGGAAGAACGAGCCGCGCCTGACCCAACTCGTCCTCATCGGCACCGGCGTTGACGGAGCGGGGCTGGTCAAGGAGCTGGAGTTCTGCCGGGCCCCGGCGGCTACCGCCGACGCGCCGCAGGACGCCGCCACGACCGGCATGTGGGGCGTCCTGCGCTACGTACCTTCCCCGGAGGAACCCTCCCGGGACGACCAGGAGTTCCTGGACCAAGCAGAGGCCCAGGAACCCGTAGCCGACTGGGCTACACCGGGCCCGCCAGCGAACTGACCGGCTTCGCCAGCGGTACGCCGGAGCCGTCCCGCCGCGGGTCGGCCTCCGGCAGCTCGACCGGGGCGCCCTTGGCGTCCGCGGCCATCGCCGGCGCGGCCCCGGCCCAGGCCAGGACCAGGCACTCCTCGCCCTTGAGGAAGCGCTGGCAGCGCACGCCGCCGGTCGCGCGCCCCTTGCGCGGGTACTGGTCGAACGCCGTCAGCTTCGCCGTGCCCTGCGACGTGCCGTCCAGGGTGCCGCCGGCGCCCGCGATGGTGAACACCACGGCGTCGGCCGCCGGGTCGACCGCGTGGAACGCGATGACCTTGGCGCCCGAGCCCAGCTTGATGCCCGCCATGCCGCCCGCCGGGCGGCCCTGCGGCCGCACCTGCCCCGCCGGGTAGCGCAGCAACTGGGCGTCGTCGGTGACGAAGACCAGGTCCTCCTCGCCGGTGCGCAGCTCGGCCCCGCCGACGATCCGGTCGCCCGCCTTGAGGGTGATGACCTCCAACTCCTCCTTGGCGGCCGGGAAGTCGGGCACGACGCGCTTGACCACGCCCTGCTCCGTGCCCAGGGCGAGGCCGGGCGAGGACTCGTCCAGCGTCGTCAGGCAGACCAGGGTCTCGTCGGCCTCCAGGGTCAGGAACTCCGAGACCGGCGCACCGCCCGCCAGGTTCGGCGGGGCCGCGGTCTCCGGCAGCATTGGCAGGTCGATCACCGTCAGCCGCAGCAGCCGGCCGGCCGAGGTCACCGCGCCCACCTCGGCGCGGGCCGTCGCCGGAACCGCCGAGACGATCACATCGTGCTTGGTCCGCTTGGCCGTTGCCGCCTCGGGGAACGGCTCGCCGGTCGCCGTGCGGGCCAGCAGGCCGGTGGAGGAGAGCAGCACCCGGCACGGGTCGTCGGCGACCTCCAGCGGGACCGTGGGCGCGGTCGCGCCCGCCGACTCCAGCAGGACCGTACGCCGCTCGGTCCCGAACTTCTTGGCCACCTCCGCCAGTTCGCCCGACACCAGCTTCCGCAGCTCCGCGTCCGACTCCAGGATGCGGGTCAGCTCCTCGATCTCCTGGCCGAGCCGGTCGCGCTCGGCTTCCAGCTCCAGCCGGTCGAACTTGGTGAGCCGGCGAAGCGGGGTGTCCAGGATGTACTGCGTCTGGATCTCGCTCAGCGAGAAGCGGTCCATCAGGCCCTGCTTCGCCTCCGCCGAGTTCTCACTCGACCGGATGATCCTGATGACCTCGTCGATGTCGATCAGCGCGACCAGCAGGCCCTCGACCAGGTGCAGCCGGTCGCGGCGCTTGCCGCGCCGGAACTCGCTGCGCCGCCGCACCACGTTGAACCGGTGGTCGAGATAGACCTCCAGCAGCTCCTTCAGGCCCAGCGTCAGCGGCTGGCCGTCCACCAGCGCGACGTTGTTGATGCCGAACGACTCCTCCATCGGCGTCAGTTTGTAGAGCTGCTCCAGCACGGCCTCGGGGTGGAAACCGTTCTTGATCTCGATGACCAGACGCAGGCCGTGCGCCCGGTCGGTGAGGTCCTTGACGTCCGCGATGCCCTGCAGCTTCTTGGCCCCGACCATGTCCTTGATCTTGGAGATGACCTTCTCCGGGCCCACGGTGAAGGGCAGTTCGGTGACGACCAGGCCCTTGCGGCGGGCCGTGACGTTCTCCACCGCCACCGTCGCGCGGATCTTGAACGTGCCGCGCCCCGTCTCGTACGCGTCCCGGATCCCGGTCAGCCCGACGATCCGCCCGCCGGTGGGCAGGTCGGGGCCCGGCACGTGCCGCATCAGGGTCTCGAGGTCCGCGTTCGGGTGCTTGATCAGATGCCGGGCGGCGGCGATCACCTCGCCGAGGTTGTGCGGCGCCATGTTGGTCGCCATGCCGACCGCGATCCCGGAGGCGCCGTTGACCAGCAGGTTCGGGTACGCGGCGGGGAGCGTGACCGGCTCCTGCTCCTGGCCGTCGTAGTTGGGCGCGAAGTCGACGGTGTCCTCGTCGATGGACTCCGTCATTAGGGAGGTCGCCGAGGCCATCCGGCACTCCGTGTACCGCATGGCGGCCGGGGGGTCGTCGTTGCCCAGCGAGCCGAAGTTGCCGTGCCCGTCCACCAGCGGCAGCCGCATCGAGAAGGGCTGCGCCATGCGCACCAGCGCGTCGTAGATCGAGGCGTCGCCGTGCGGGTGCAGCTTGCCCATCACCTCGCCGACGACGCGGGCGCACTTCACGTAACCGCGCTCGGGGCGCAGGCCCATCTCGCTCATCTGGTACACGATCCGGCGGTGCACCGGCTTCATGCCGTCGCGGGCGTCGGGCAGCGCACGCGAGTAGATGACCGAGTATGCGTACTCCAGGTAGGAGTTCTGCATCTCGTCCACGACGTCGATGTCGAGGATCCGCTCCTCGAATTCGTCCGGCGGCGGGGTCTGCGTACTGCGGCGGGCCATCGCGGCTGCTGCTCCTTAGTCCGAAGAATCTGAGGACCTCTGACGCGGACCATTGTGGACCCACTCGCTGACAGCGCGTTCCACGACCCGTGTGACCGCCGCACGCGGCGGGAACTTCGCCAGGTGTCAGCGCGCTTGCATACAGTGGCAGCACAATGCGCGACCTCAGCCATTCCGCGATCGAAGGGACGTACATGCCCATGGGTCACACGGCCACGCAACAGGCCGGCTCCGGCGGCCTGACAGCGACAGAGCACCGCCTCGCCAACGGCCTGCGCGTGGTGCTCTCCGAGGACCACCTGACCCCGGTCGCCGCGGTCTGCCTCTGGTACGACGTCGGGTCGCGCCACGAGGTCAAGGGCCGCACCGGCCTGGCTCACCTCTTCGAGCACCTGATGTTCCAGGGCTCCGCGCAGGTGAAGGGCAACGGCCACTTCGAACTGGTGCAGGGGGCGGGCGGCTCCCTCAACGGCACCACGAGCTTCGAGCGGACCAACTACTTCGAGACCATGCCCGCCCACCAGCTGGAGCTCGCCCTCTGGCTGGAGGCGGACCGCATGGGCAGCCTCCTCGCCGCGCTCGACGAGGAGTCGATGGAGAACCAGCGGGACGTGGTGAAGAACGAGCGCCGCCAGCGCTATGACAACGTCCCCTATGGCACGGCCTTCGAGAAGCTGGTCGCGATGGCCTACCCCGAGGGCCACCCGTACCACCACACGCCCATCGGCTCCATGGCCGACCTGGACGCCGCCTCCCTGGAGGACGCGCGGAACTTCTTCCGCACCTACTACGCGCCCAACAACGCGGTCCTCTCGGTCGTCGGCGACATCGACCCCGAGCAGACCCTCGCCTGGATCGAGAAGTACTTCGGCACCATCCCCGGCCACGACGGCAAGCAGCCGCCGCGCGACGGCACGCTGCCCGAGACCATCGGCGAGCAGCTGCGCGAGGTCGTCGAGGAGGAGGTCCCGGCCCGCGCCCTGATGTGCGCCTACCGCCTGCCGCAGGACGGCACCCGCGAGGCCGACGCCGCCGACCTGGCGCTCACCGTCCTCGGCGGCGGCGAGTCCTCCCGGCTCCACAACCGCCTGGTGCGCCACGACCGTACGGCCGTGGCCGCCGGATTCGGCCTGCTGCGGCTGGCCGGAGCGCCCTCCCTCGGCTGGCTGGACGTGAAGACCTCCGCGGGCGTCGAGGTCCCCGCCATCGAGGCCGCGGTCGACGAGGAGCTGGCCCGCTTCGCCGCCGAGGGCCCGACCCCGGAGGAAATGGAGCGCGCCCAGGCGCAGTTGGAGCGCGAGTGGCTGGACCAGCTCGCCACGGTCGGCGGCCGCGCCGACCAGCTGTGCCGCTACGCGGTGCTGTTCGGCGACCCGCAGCTGGCCCTCACCGCGGTCCAGCGGGTCCTGGACATCACCGCCGAGGAGGTCAAGGCCGCGGCCGCCGCCCGGCTGCGCCCGGACAACCGCGCGGTCCTCGTCTACGAGCCGACCGCACCCGCCGCCGAGAACGAGAACGCGGCCGATACCGAGAACGCCGCCGAGAACGAGAACGAGGAGGCGGCCAAGTGAGCGACGCCACCCCGAAGATGAGCTTCCACCCGCAGCCCCAGGGCGGCATCGCCAAGCCGTGGGCCTTCCCGGCCCCCGAGCGCGCCACGCTCCCCAACGGCCTGACCGTGCTGCGCTGCCACCGGCCGGGTCAGCAGGTCGTCGCCGTCGAGGTGAACCTCGACGCCCCGCTCGACGCCGAGCCCCAGGGTTTGGACGGGGTCGCCACGATCATGGCGCGGGCGCTCTCCGAGGGCACCGACAAGCACAGCGCGGAGGACTTCGCCGCCGAACTGGAGCGCTGCGGCGCCACCCTGGACGCACACGCCGACCACCCCGGTGTCCGCGTCTCGCTGGAGGTCCCGGCCTCCCGGCTGTCCAAGGCTCTCGGCCTGCTCGCCGACGCGCTGCGCGCCCCCGCGTTCCCCGACGGCGAGGTCGAGCGGCTGGTCCGCAACCGGCTGGACGAGATCCCGCACGAGCAGGCCAACCCGGCCCGCCGCGCCGCCAAGGAGCTCTCCAAGGAGCTGTTCCCGGCCGACTCCCGGATGTCCCGGCCCCGCCAGGGCACCGAGGAGACCGTCGAGCGCATCGACGCCGCCGCCGTGCGAGCCTTCTACGAGGCGCACGTCCGGCCCGCGACCGCCACTGCCGTGGTCGTCGGCGATCTGACCGGGATCGACCTGGATGCGCTCCTCGGCGACACCCTCGGCGCCTGGACAGGCAACACAGCGGCTCCCCGCCCCGTACCACCGGTGACCGCCGACGACACCGGCCGTGTGGTGATCGTGGACCGGCCGGGCGCCGTGCAGACGCAGTTGCTGATCGGCCGGGTCGGCGCCGACCGGCACGACCGCGTCTGGCCTGCCCAGGTCCTCGGGGTCTACTGCCTCGGCGGCACCCTCACCTCCCGCCTCGACCGCGTGCTGCGCGAGGAGAAGGGCTACACGTACGGCGTGCGAGCCTTCGGGCAGGTGCTGCGCTCGGCCCCGGACGGCACGGGCGCGTCCCTGCTCGCCATCAGCGGCTCGGTGGACACCGAGTCGACCGGGCCCGCGCTGGAGGACGCCTGGAAGGTGCTGCGCACCCTGGCCGCCGAGGGGCTCACCGACGCGGAGCGGGACGTCGCCGTGCAGAACCTGGTCGGCGTCGCCCCGCTCAAGTACGAGACGGCAGCCGCCGTCGCGGGCACCCTCGCCGACCAGGTCGAGCAGCACCTCCCGGACGACTACCAGGCGCAGTTGTACGCCCGGCTCGCCGACACCGGCACCGTCGAGGCGACGGCCGCGGCGGTCAGTGCCTTCCCGTCCGACCGTCTGGTCACGATCCTCGTTGGTGACGCGTCGGCCATCGCGGAGCCCGTACGGGCGCTGGGCATCGGCGAGGTGGAGGTCGTCAGCGGCTGATCCCGCGTCAGGGGTGATCCCGCGTCAAGTGCGCTGAGGCGCAACGGAGGTGCCCTGGGGCGAACACGGCCCCGGGGCGCTCCTTTATGTCCGGATTGCGGGCAAGGCGGCCGCTTTCGCTGTGGTGTCCGCTACAAAGACCCTGTCTTCTTTGGTGATTCGCGGATGTCCCGTTTAGCGTTCGTCCGGACTGTCCGGCCGGTCAACGCCGCACCCGCGGCCACCGGACAGCCATCGCCGAGTCCCCGTACGGCGCGAGCCAGGGGAGCCGGGGACCCAAGTCCCTGGGGTGAATCGGGTGCCTCCCCGGAGGACCCGTAGGAGACCTTCCTGCTCCGAACCCGTCAGCTAACCCGGTAGGCGAGAAGGAAGGAAAGGAGTACCGCCACCCCATGGCGTCCATACGCCCCTCGGCGCCCACCCCTGCCGCCGCGAAGCCCGCCGGGAAGAGCGCGGGCAGGCACCGCCGCCCGGGCCGACTCGCCCGTTCCGGCGCCCAGTTCGGCTCCATCGCCACTCTCGCCGCCACCGGCATCGCGGCCACCGTCGCCGCCCCCGCGCTCGCCGCTCCCGCCGAGCGGAACACCTCGGACCCGGAGGCCTCCGGACTGCGCCAGGCCGTCGTCATCGGCGACCGGCTCGCCGAGACGGTCGACGCCCAGGCCCGCGCGCAGCGCGGCGCCGCCGAAGCGGCCGAGGCACGGGCGAAGGCCGAGGCGCAGGCGCGCAAGGCGGCGGAGGAGGCCCGGCGGGTCGCCGAGGCGAAGGCCGAGAAGGAGCGCGCGGAGCGGGCGCGCGCCGCCCGCGAGGCCGAGCGCAAGCGCCTGAACACCTTCGTGCCGCCGATCAGCGGCAGCTACATCTCCACCGGCTACCAGTCCTCCAGCGGCCTGTGGTCCTCCGGCTCCCACACCGGCATCGACTTCCACGCCGCCTCCGGCACCGCGGTCCACGCCGTCGGCACCGGGACCGTGGTCGAGGCGGGCTGGGGCGGCTCGTACGGCAACAACATCGTGATCAAGATGAGCGACGGCACGTACACCCAGTACGGCCACCTCTCGTCCATCGCCGTCTCCGTGGGCCAGAAGGTCACCCCGGGCCGGCAGATCGGCCTCTCCGGCGCCACCGGCAACGTCACGGGCCCCCACCTGCACTTCGAGGCCCGGACCAGCCCGGACTACGGCTCGGACATCGACCCGGTCGCCTACCTCCGCTCGCACGGGCTGAACGTCTGACTCGGCCTCAGCGTCCGACTCGGCGTCGGCGCCCGACTCGACCTGAAACGTGTGACGGGACCTGAACATGTGGCAGGGCCTGGAACATGTGGCGGGGACAGCGGCCTGGCGCGCAGCCCCGACGTCCGGCGCCAGGCCAAAAGGCATCCATATTCCGGCCACGGCCGTCGGAAATTCCCGTGTATTGCCTTAGAGTCCCGAACGAGCGGCAATCGTCCGCGTTTCGCGCCGATTAAAGCGGAGGACGGGCTTTGCGGGGTCGAATGTGAACGGCGAAGCGGCGGGCGCGGGCCGTATTCCGGGCCGCGCGGTATGCCAGGCCATCCGGGACGCCATCGTCTCCGGAGTGCACCCGCCCGGCAGCAGGCTGACGGAGGAGGTCCTGGCGCGCCGGTACGGCGTCTCGCGGGTGCCCGTCCGTGAGGCGCTGCGGACCCTGGAGTCGGAGGGCTTCGTGACCACCCGGCGCCACGCCGGGGCCTGCGTCGCGGAACCCTCCGAGCAGGAGGCCGCCGACCTGCTCGACATCCGCGAACTGCTGGAGCCGCTGGGCGCCGCGCGGGCCGCGCAGCGCCGCACGGAGGCGCACCTCAAGGTGTTGCGGGGGCTCGTCCGGCTCGGTCGGGAGCGCGCCAGGCGCGGGCACCTGGCGGATCTGCGGTCGCTGGGCGGCTGGTTCCACGAGACCCTCGCGAAGGCCTCGGGCAGCCCCAGTCTGGCATCCCTGCTCACCCAGGTCCGCCGCAAGATCACCTGGGTGTACGGGGTGGAGGTGCCGGTCGGGGCGGGGGAGTGCTGGGAGGAGCATGCGGCGATAGCCGACGCGGTGGGGCGCGGCGACGCGGAGCGCGCCCGCGCGCTGATGGCCGTCCACACCGAGCGCTCGCTGGCCGGCTACCGGCTGCGCGGCCCGGTGCGGGTGAGGAATCCGAAACAAGCCGTCAACACGGCGGGCCTCCGGAATTAACAGAAATCCCGTATACGAGACTCCGGGAATTCGCCCACGCGGACACCGGCCCGTACATCACCCGTACATCAACTCGGGCAGCAATTCCGGACAACAAACGCGGACGGGAAGCGAAGAGCGGAGTCGCGGCGGCTTTTCGATGCCCACCGCGACTCCGCTCCGTGCATTCGCTTTCCGCCCGTACGGACGGTCTGCCGCCCTCGGCTCAGACGGTCTCCGGAAGCTCCTCGAGCCCCTCGGCGACCAGCTTCGCCAGCCGGTCGAGTGCGACGTCGGCGCCGTCGGCCTCCGAAGCCAGGACGATCTCCTCGCCACCCTGCGCGCCCAGGCCCAGCACGGCCAGCATCGAGGCCGCGTTGACGGCAGTGCCGTCGGCCTTGGCGATCGTGATGGGGACGCCGGCGGCGGTGGCCGCGCGGACGAAGATCGAAGCGGGTCGGGCGTGCAGGCCCTCGGCCCAGCCGACGGTGACGCGGCGCTCAACCATGGTGTTGCCCTTCAAGTCGTGTCAGGTCGTACGCTGACGGCCGTTTCCGCCGGGCCCCGCCCGGCTTGTCTAGACCAGTCATTCGGTCCAGTCTCTCACGCTCCGCGGAGTGCTCCGTTCCGCCGCCCGCCCGTACGCTGGTGCCCATGCGGACGCCGCCCGAGCACGCCTACCCCACCCACTGGGAGGCAGACGTCGTGCTCCGCGACGGCGGTACGGCGCAGATCCGGCCGATCACCGCGGACGACGCGCAGCGGCTGGTGGACTTCTACGAGCAGGTGTCGGACGAGTCGAAGTACTACCGCTTCTTCGCACCGTACCCGCGCCTCTCCGACCGCGATGTGCACCGGTTCACCCACCACGACTACGTCGACCGGGTCGGCCTCGCGGCAACCGTGGGCGGGGAGTTCATCGCGACCGTCCGCTACGACCGCATCGACGAGCGAGGCCGGCCCGCCTCCGAACCCGCGGACGAGGCCGAGGT